>CAYNZI010000102.1:0-7670 GCA_964401565.1 uncultured Spongiibacteraceae bacterium | reverse complement strand
GAAGGTCGGAAGCCTTCTTTCAAACGTGTTAACTAGTCGCACATTTCAATGACAAAATACGAGTAAAACCCGAGCCAGTTGCCAAGGTTTTACTCGTACATCTGGCACCGTTGCTCAAGGACAATAATTGAACCCATTCTGGCAACTACTTCAGCCATTGTGTTCTACACTCGAAGGACCACTGTCTAAAAAGGACTAACATGTTCACGGACTTCCCATTGTATGGAATTGCTATTGTCGCTGCAGTCACAGCCCTGTTTTTGATATTTCTATACCGCGTTACAATCACTAACAAAAACCGCCAGCACACTAAAAATGCTAAAAAGGCCCCCGAAAAAGTGGCCATAAGCAACGACCAAAAAACCGCGCTGCAACTACCCGATAGCTCGGAACCCATTCAGGCATTGTTTCGGCAGCTGGAAACAGAAGCCTATCAACTAGCCCTGGGTAGCAATGCAATAGCAGATCCAATTCCTCCAGAACATACGGTTATCACCAGCGGCATTAGCAAAAATTATTTCGACCTCGTTCACAGCAAGCAATACCTGCCTGGTAAACCGCTTATTATCCCGCAATTGCTAAGAGCTGTTAAAAATGATGACACCACCAAAGCCGAACTGGTGGAAATCGTCATTCAAGACCCAATTCTAACCGCCGACCTATTGAAAACAGCAAACTCTCCGTTCTATCGACTATCGAAAAAAGCGGTGGAAAATGTTCATGATGCCGTCGTCATACTTGGCAATGACGGTTTGCGTTCCGTTGTTTTTTCCTCAGTAATGCGACCCGTGTTTCACATCCCCAAAGAATTGTTTCCTCGGTTTTCGGAAACCGTATGGGCTATCGCACTAGACACATCTATTGCCGCACAAGTCTTTGCGAAAAAATCGGGTGTCTGTGACGCTTTTTCGGCTCAATTGTTGGCATTGATGTCGTCTGTAGGGCAAATTCTAATCTTCCGCGCCACGGTCGACACCTATAACACTACCAAAGCACTCACTCCATCGCCGATGGTTTTCGCCGAGTTACTCAACCGTTTCTCACTGAAAGCGTCCAGAGCGATTATCAGTGAATGGGATTTAGATGGTCAGTTTCGTGTTGCTCTAAAAGAAATTGAAAACCAAGAGAAATTACAAGACATGATGCCGCTAGCTCAGGCACTATTTTTTGGCAAACTTTGTGGCATGCTTAGTGTGTTGGTAAAACAGGCTCGTATAACAGAAGAGCAAGCTTTAGAACATTTGAACGCGGCCGGACTAACAACTCCGACCGTTGACGCCATGTGGCAGGCCGTTCAAAAAACAGGGGCCGATACACTCTAAAAGCGTACAGTCCTCATTCAATGTCAGCATACGCGCTAGCTGTACTCGTTATCCTCCCACCATGGGAAAAATTCAGGCATGTCCTGCGAAACTTTATCGGGGAAGTTAGGCGGGCGTTTTTCAAGGAATGAAGTAACGCCCTCTACTGCGTCGCCCGAGCGACCACGAGAAAATATCCCCCGGCTGTCAATTTTATGGGCTTCCATTGGGTCGTTTGTCGCGGCCAATCGCCATAGCATTTGACGCGACAAGGCAACAGACACCGGAGAGGTATTTTCAGCAAACTCGCGGGCAAGTCTTCGCGCTTCTGGCATTAAATCTTCGGGCTTGTGTAGTGAGCGAACTAGCCCGCCTTCCAAAGCCTCTTGCGCCCCAAATACCTTTCCTGAAAAGGTCCACTCCAACGCTTTTGACATGCCAACAGCTCTGGAAAGAAACCAACTTGAACAGGCTTCCGGCACCATTCCGCGCTGCGTGAACACAAAACCAAATCGAGCGGTCTCCGAAGCAATTCGAATATCCATTGGCAGCTGCATGGTCACACCAACCCCTACTGCCGCGCCGTTAACCGCGGCAATCACCGGCTTCAGGCATTGGTAAATTCTGAGAGACAATTTGCCTCCACCATCTCGCACGGCAGAATGAGACCAATTGATAGAGCCATCCGTGTTTACTACACCCTCCGCATTCTCACGTGATTGGCTGGCCCCTTCTTTAGCCGATTTTTTCGACAGCGCTTCGTAGTTAAATGTATCTGCCCCCGCAGATAGATCTGCACCCGCACAAAAAGCGCGGTCTCCGGAGCCCGTTACAATGATGGCTCTTATCTCATCATCGGCGTCCGCTCGATCGAATGCATCGATCATTTCCTTTAGCATTTCGTTGGTGAAAGCGTTCATTTTTGAGGACGGTGTATAGTCAGCGTAAGAATAGCGTCTTCGACATCGTACTTAATCGTGTTGTAATTCATTGTTTTTCTATCTCCCTGCGTCTTTCAATCGTTGTTATATTTTTGAAGCAAGAATTTCGAGTGTTTAGGAACAAATAAGATGGTACCCTTTTTTACGAGAAAATAACGAGCTTTCGAAGCACCACCATGAACTAAACAGGCAGTCATTAAACCCGGTGAGTATCAATAACAATTTTCTGAGCTTTATCCAATGCGAGTATCTGCGTTTAGAAGAAGAAACGGGAGAAGCTAGGGCCGGCAGTAACGAAATTGAGAGACAACTACTGCAACAGCAGCTATCACCTGAGCGGGCCATTGCGCGGCGCGCGAACAGCCTACTTTCAACCGTCGAGAAAAATAGTCTGCGGGCTCCCGCTCGTCACTATCGGCAGCTATCAATCGTACTACTTAGTTTTTTTTCGATACTTGGGGGTTTCGCAACGGTTGAAGTATTTTCCGGCGTAGAACAAGCATCCGCCAATTTTTTCTGGATTTTACTGGCTCTGCTGGGAGTCAACGCCGTATCAATGCTCATCTGGCTGGCTTTTACTGTGTGGCCGAACGCCGACGCTCAAGACGATTCATGGTTAATGTCGCTACAAACATGGTTAAACCAAAAATTCAGCCAAGACAGCCATGCACTGCGAGCCTGGCACCAAGGTATAACGAACACCGGCGGCCAGCAATGGCAGCTGTCGGTGATATCTCACGGTCTCTGGTTAGCCTTTCTAAGCGGGACTTTAGTGATGGCATGGCTGCTGCTCTCAACGCGGCAATTCGACTTTATTTGGGAAACAACTATTCTCAGCGGTGACACTTTCGTCAGCATTAGCCAATGGCTAACGATATTACCGAGCCTTTTTGGCATAGCGTTACCAACAGCCGACCACGTTGTGGCAAGCCGAATCGGTGAATTTCCAGATGACCCTGACGGGCTGCGTATATTGTGGTCGAATTTATTACTTTCAAGCCTTGCATTATATGGCTTACTGCCCAGAGCTATTGCGTTGTTATTCTCCCTTTTCATCCGCCGTCGCCACTGGAATACAATCTCACCTGACGTCAGTACACCCTACTATTACCAGCTAAAAATGCGATTATCGCCTGACACAATAACTGAAGGTATTGTTGATAATGACAGAGGACCTCACTCTCAGACTCATACGGTTCCGGCATCGAGTACCGCCATAGTCGCTAAGCTGGAACAACTAAAGGGGATCTGCCTTGCGGGCTTGGAGTGTGATGGCGAATGGCCGCCCCTGTTATCAGAGATCGGTTTGGGCTGTTTATCACCTACTGTGGTCAGTGTTAACGCTGTTGACCGATCAAGTCGAGAGCAGTTACTGACCGAGGTAAGCCATCACAATGTTCACAACATTGTACTACTCGCCCGATTCGAAGCGGCACCCGATCGCGGTGTTGTACGGTTCATCCAGCAACTCAATAGTAAACCCGCTACCTTATGGCTACTACTGGTTGAACACCGTACCCCACAAGCGCCACAACAATGGCACGACTGGCTATCAGCTGCCAGTGATGCGCAGTTACAACCAGAGCAGATAGGCCGATTAAACAGGGAGATAAACAACGGTGGATAGTGAAGCGAGCCTACCTCTAAATATTGCCGTTGTTGGTCATACCAATGTCGGCAAAACATCGCTTATACGAACGTTAACACGACACGGTTCTTTCGGCGACGTCTCGTCCAGCCCTGGCACCACTCGCCATGTTGAATCACAAGTACTCATAGTCGACGGGCAAAAAATAGTGCGCCTGCTGGATACTCCGGGCTTTGAAGATTCGATAGGGCTATTTGACACCATCGAAGAACTGGACGACGGCCGTGAAAAACTCGGTACAGATCGACTGGCGCTGCTGCTCAACTCAAACGAAGCTGCCGGCAGTTTCTCGCAGGAAGCTAAAGTCATCAGGCAATTACTGGAATGTGACGTTGCATTTTATGTCATCGATGCCAGAGAGCCAGTACTGGGGAAATACCAGGATGAATTACGAATTATTAGTCTTGCAGCCAAACCCATTTTTCCATTGCTCAATTTTGTCGCGTCGGAAAACAGCCGCGTCGATCAGTGGACAAAATTACTGAAAGAATTGAACCTACACACTTCTATTCAATTTGACTCCGTTGCTTATGATTTTTCCGCCGAACAACAACTCTACAAAAAAATGCAGACCATGTTGGCAAGCTGCTGGCATCAACCGCTAGAATTATTGATAAATCATCGCCTTGAAGCATGGCACGCTTTGTTGATAGCGGCGGCAAACCGAGTGGCAACGCTATTGATTGAGACCGGATCATATCGAGAGATGATTACAAAAAATAACGCCCTTTCGAGCAGTGCAGTGCAGCTTCAGCAAGCGATACGAAAAAAAGAAAACAAGGCAACACTCGACCTCTTGGCGCTGTTTCAGTTTCAACCCGACGACTACGGCGCAGACCTGCTGCCCGTTTCGAAAAATAGCTGGAAACTTGATTTATTTGATCCCGAAACATTGAAATTATTTGGTGTAAAGGCCGGTAGTACTGCGGCAAAAGGTGCCGCAATTGGCCTTGGCGTGGATATAGCTGTCGGCGGCATCAGTCTCGGAGCCGCCGCCGCACTAGGCGCATTGCTCGGGGGCATGTGGCAAACAGGTAAGCAATTTGGACGCGAAGCGTTAGCCTATGTCAGCGGTGAACGATACCTGTGTGTGGAAGACAATACTCTGTTATTGATTTGGCGACGAAGCACCGCTCTGACATTGGCATTACGGCACCGGGGCCACGCTGCACAAACGCAAATCACCGTCACAAAATCTAAGCCCCAATCCAAAGAAACGACAGCTGACAAGCAATTGATGAAATCAATCAACATTGCCCGCAATCACCCGGAATGGTCAACGCGCCAAGGGCGCATTGACTCCATGCTCGCGGCCAAACAAAGCAGCATTGCGTCGCTAGCTTTAATCATTATTGAGCAATGGCAGGAAACCTCACAACTTAAGTAAGCAGACTCACGATCAAGCTTCTTGGCGGGCCTCTTCCCGCAGCCGTTTCTTGTCGATTTTTCCTGTTGCGATTCTAGGTAGTGGGTCCGGGCTAATTTTCAAATAGCGAGGGACTTTAAACCGCGCAATGCGTTGCACCAGAAAGTCGTGAAGCAACTCTTCAGATAAACTACTACCGCCGCAATAAATCGTCGCGCCAACCTCTTCACCCAATCGCTCATCGAGCACGCCGTAAACGGATGCTTCTAGAATTTGATCATGCTCTAACAAAGCGGCCTCAACTTCGGCACAGCCGATATTCTCACCGCCACGAATAACCAGATCTTTAATCCTGTCGACAATATAAAGGTAACCCTCTTCGTTGAAAAATCCAACATCGCCAGTTTGCAGCCAATCACCCGTCATCGCTTCTGCATTGGCATCGGGACGATTCCAATAACCTTCAAACATCGTGGCGCCTTTGATTTGCACTTCGCCCCGCTCACCCGTGGGCATTTCATTGCCATCTTCATCGGCAATGCGTACATCGACAATTGTGGCGGTCCGTCCCGCACTATCGGGATGATCAAGATAATCCTGGCCGCCTATACCCGTGCCAATAGCGTTGGTTTCGGTCATACCCCAACCCGTATTAGGCAAGGCATTGGCAAATGCAGTGCCGATATTCTTCACCTGATCAGGGGCTCGAGGAGCACCACCACCACCAACGACGGCTAAACTACTCAAGTCAAAGTCAGTCTCTTTTGAGATTTCAACTAAATCACCGGTCATTGCCGCGGGGCCAACAAAAGAGGCTATTTTTTCACGATCAATAAGTTCAGCTGCAAATTTAGCATCCCATTTATACATACACACAAGCTTGCGCCGAGCTCGGTGGCAGGACAACATCACCGCATGAGAACCTGTCACATGAAACAAAGGTACACCCTGTAGCGTGGCCAGCTGATAACCCGGATCTTCAGGGGCTTCAACGTTAAACTCAGCGGCGTGCAGACCCGCCTCAAACTCCCAGGACAAAAGCGCTGAAATAATGTTTCCATGACACGACAAAACACCTTTGGGGTGGCCGGTAGAGCCGGAGGTATAGAATATTGTTGCCGGGTCTTGAGCGGTAAAATCATCAACCAATGGCATGTCGACCTTACCAACTTTTGCCAACAACTCATTGAGATCGACAACATCGTTACCTAGTGCTTTCGAGGGCCGAATAGCAATAACGTGAACATCTACATCACCGCGCACGGGCGCCAAACGATCCAGCCGCTCCTGATCGGCGAACAACACTTTGGCACCACTGTCGTTAAGACCATAGGCCATTTCGTCAGATAACCACAGCGAGTTCATCGCCACCGCAATAGCACCAATCGATGTAATCGCATTAAAGATCAATATCCACTCTGGATAGTTACGCATTGAAATGGCAACCCTGTCACCTTTTTCAATGCCATAGCTATCAACCAGTATGTGGGCTATCTGTGAGGCTCGCGCCCAGGATTCTTCAAAGCTATAACGCTCGTCTTCATAAACAATAAAGGTCTCGTCGCCACGATTGTCGTTATACAGATTTCGCAAGGTCTGGGGAGCGTTTTTAAATACCCGACATGGGCGCCCCCAAAACTCTCCTGGAATAATTTCATAATCTTTGCCTGGAGCGGTGGCTGCAGCTGCCAATTCGTGGCGGCTGGGTGTGTTTACTTCTGTCATGTTTACCCTTGTTTATTCTTAATTTGAGACGGTAAACATACTGTGTTTTGACTCTAACTATCAAGGCTTTCGTTGAATTTACATGATCGAAAGACGCGGTAATTCGGAGATTCGTTTAACAAAGCCCAATCGACCTGCTCATATAGCACACCCGGCCACAGCTATTGGCGAAAACCCGCGCTCCAGGAACTCGCTACGCTCAGACAGCCTTCCACTCAATCGGGTTTTCACCAACAGCTAAACGTGTCCTGACTGGGCGTGCTATATGAGCAGGTCGATTGAGCAAATCATGAAAATATGCACCTCGTCTCTAAAACCGTTAAACTACCGCGCTTTTCAAATTCTAAACAGGAACACACAATGAGCGACGTTCAATTACCTGATATGTCATTGGTAGAAGCCCTACAAACACGCCGATCAGTGCGCGGATTTTCCGACAAGGCCATCCCCGACGACATCTTACAAGCCGCCTTTAAACAAGCGCAGTTAGCACCGTCCAATTGTAATACCCAGCCATGGAAAACCTACGTGGCCTCGGGCGAACTTCGTGACTCTATCCGCGAAAAACTGATAGCCAAAGTGATGGGCGGCGAAAAGGCCAACTATGACTTTGACTACAACAACACCATCGAAGGTGAATATCGTACTCGTCAGGTCGACTGCGCGGAGGCAATGTATGGTGAGATGGG
>CAYNZI010000101.1:0-7671 GCA_964401565.1 uncultured Spongiibacteraceae bacterium | reverse complement strand
CGCTGAGTGAGTGACTGAGACCGGCTGTTTTTCAAGTCGGGCTCAGGCAGGAGGGAAGGGTGCCCGGAGGGCCGCCAGCTGTACATCGCTCCGTTGCCGAATTAACAAACATCAGTTCACCGTCAGTAACAAAGGGGCTATGTCCATGTCGACCACTTGATGGCGGGCAATGCACGCTAACCCCTACATTATACGGACAGGCCGCAGGCGATAGCTACTCAACACCCTCTATCAACAAGTCGACAAGAGACATCAGGTCACTATCAGTACAGTCACCACAACCGCCGCGAGCTGGCATTTCGCCGACACCATTGATGGTGCTTTGATACAGAGCATCTACACCCCCTTTCATGCGTGGCTTCCAGCTAGCCACATCGCCAGGCTTAGGCGCGCCATGCACTGCACCGGAGTGACAATTGGCACAGATCTGCCCGTAAAACTGCGCCACCCTGAGCATGCCAGGACGTCGCAATTGGTCATCTGCGGATAGCTCCTTCTTATTCATCGAAATATTGCCGCCAATCGCTAGTGCAATGAGCTTGGCATCGGTGGCACCGCCAACAGCGACACTAATATATTGTTTACCGCCAGCCATATACGTCATGGGAGCTCCATTCGGGACGGCTGGCAGTGCGATTTCATGAACCAGCGCACCGCTGTTTTTATCAAGCGCTCTCAGCACCGGCCTGCCATCGTCCACGAGTGACGTAAACAACAATGACTTGGTTACAAGAACATGGGTAAATGTTTGGTTGCCAACCGGCCCCGGGTCAGGAATACCGGCTGTAATCAACTTCTGCCGTGGACCTTCGCCATTCGGTACCATCCAGCTGTGCTCGCCAGTATTGAGGTCAATCGCCGTGATCCGCCCATAGGGAGGTTTGAGCAAGGCCAGGCCTTGTGGCCCACCCAGGAAGGTCATGGTAGAGCGTTCGTAACGGGACTCGGTTTCGTTAGGGTCCAGTTCAGTTAACCTGAACATCGCCGGTAGCGTCATCGACGGAACGTAGATAGTGCCTGTTGTTGGATCCAATGCTGCACCGGTCCAGTTAGCCGCGCCCCCGTCTGACGGTAATACCGCAGCGCCCTTAAGGGATGGTGGCGTGTAGAGTGGGCCCACATCGTATTCCGAAAGTATTTTGACGGCTTCAGCTCGCAGTTCAGGCGTAAAATCAACCAGAATATCTTCGCTTATACCCTGGCGATCGAAGGGCAATGGCCAGGTTGGAAAGGGTTGTGTCGGCGATGTTTGCTCCCCCGGCACCTTTGACTGCGGAACTGGGCGCTCCTCGATCGGCCAAACGGGCTCTCCCGTTACCCGATCAAACACATAAATGTGGCCTTGTTTTGACACCTGCGCCACCGCCTTTACGGCTTTGCCGTCAACCACGATGTCGACAAGGTTCGGAGCAGCCGGTAAATCGTAATCCCAAACTCCGTGATGGATCATTTGGAAGTGCCAAATGCGCTTTCCAGTCGCAGCATCAAGACAAACCAGGCTCTCACTGAAAAGATTGTCTCCCAGTCTCTCGCCGCCGTAGAAATCATTGTTCGCGGTGCCAAACGGCAAGTAGACGTAACCGAGCTCTAAATCTGCACTCATTAACGTCCAAACATTGGTTGCACCAGTATCGGTCCAATCGTCGTCATGCCAGGTATCGGCGCCAAACTCGCCTTTCTTTGGTACTGAATGGAAAATCCAGCGCATTTCACCGGTCTTGACGTCAAAACCACGCACGTGGCCTGGCGGCATCATGGAACGCTTCTTCGTTCTAAAACCATAAGCTGGGGAATCTTGAACAACGGCCCCCATAATAACAACATCTCCAACGATCATTGGCGCGGCGGTATTGGAATAAAGTGCCCGGATAATTGGCCGCCCCAGACCCAGTGTCAGATCGATCTTACCTCCATTACCAAAGTCTGGATCCGGTTTACCGGTTGCTGCATCCAGTGACCACAAAAACGCATTATTGGTGCCCATTAGGATGCGTTTCACATCGCCTTTTTCATAATAGGACACACCTCGATGGTTGAAGCCTATATTTGCTGGACGACCGTCGGCCCAAGTCTTGGTATCAAAAGCCCATATTTGCTCACCGCTTGCAGCGTCGAGCGCCACTACGCTACCAAGGGAGGTGCTCGTGTATAACACTTCACCCACTTTGATTGGAGTGGATTTGTAAGCTGTTGGCACAAATGCGGGCCGGATTTTTATTGCCTCGTTATCAACTGAATTCCAAATCCAGCTGAGCCCAAGATCCTTCACTGTATCCTTATTAATTTGATCTAAAGGAGCGTATTTAGTCGACGCCGTTGAGCTACCATAACTTGACCAGTCGCCTTCATTGGGTTCAGCAACGCTTATTGGTGCGACGATAATCCCTACAACCAGTGCCCAAGTGGGGAATTTTCTCATTTTTATTTCCTTGTTTATCCTCGTGCCTGCGGTTCTACGAATCGCACGGCCTTGGTCATTTTATTAATTATCGTTTTCAGCAAGGTAACCGCACACCATAAAATAGTGTGTTGCGGAGACACCCTACTGTATACAGGGTTATCTGTCTCTATTGATTGTACACAAAGACAACACTACTGCGTAAAGCATTAACCCCGAAGAACGGCGACCTATAGCCTACGACCCCAGTTCCAGCCGACCAACTCGTGGGTCTATTGTGTATTCGGCTGAATACATTTATCCTATCAACGAGAACCCTATCTCGAGTATCACTAAAATATACACTGAGCGATGAATAATAACCCACAGAATAAGAGGTCAACATGGGAAAATTAGACGGAAAAGTCGCCATCATCACCGGCGGTGCTGGAGGCATTGGACGGGCTGCTGGACAAGTGTTTGTTGCCGAAGGTGCGGACGTATTGTTAGTCGACATGGACGAGGCCACCCTTCAGGAGGCTTGCGATGCAATGACAAGTAACAAAGTCAGTTATTTTGTCGCCGATGTCACCCAATCGTCGAATAACAAGGCGATGGTTGCCTGCGCTGAGCAACGCTACGGTGGTGTTGACATTTTTATTGCCAATGCCGGTATTGAAGGCGTTGTTTGCCCATTAGTCGAATACGATGAAGCGATATTTGATAAGGTCATCGATGTTAATGTGAAAGGTGTATTTTTGGGTTTGCAAGCAACTATTCCCGCTATGCAATCGCGAGGCGGTGGCAGCATTGTTATAACCTCCTCGGTGGCAGGAGTAAGCGCAGCACCACAATTAAGCCCCTATGCCGCCAGCAAACATGCCGTTGTCGGTTTAATGAGAGCAGCCGCCAAGGAATATGCGGCCGATAACATTCGTATCAACACCGTGAACCCATCACCCGTTGAAACCCGAATGATGCGAACACTGGAAAGCGGTCTTAGTGGTAACGATTCACCCGAAAGTATGGCCGCGGCCAAAGAACAGATGGCGGCGAGTATTCCAATGCAACGCTATGGTAGTCCAGACGAAATTGCAAAGGTCATGCTGTTTCTCGCTAGTGATGATAGCTCCTGGGTGACAGGGTCAGTCAACATGGCTGATGGTGGTATGACCGCATAACCGCACTCAAACTGTTGATAGTCACAAAACAAACATTAACTGATAAAGTTAGTCGACTATTCAGGCCTTATCTATACTGAAGGTTCAGACCTTATTATGTTAACGGGAGTGCAAAATACCTAACCATTCACCCGCCACCAAAGATGCTGCACGGTCTCGATTTACGCTGGATCAAACCTGGATGGACGACCGTCTTCACCGGGTTTTAGATCAAGTGCTGAATCGAAGCGTTATAATTGTCGCACTCTTTGCGATACCAACGACCCTCAGCAGCATTGTGCGAACGTTCTCCCACGGGTGGCAACCGGTTTTTGCGATGCAACTGGGCGTATTGACCCTACTGCTAATAGTGGCTTGGTGGCGCCATCGAATATCCAACACCATCAAGGCTACGCTGTTAATTTCTTCCTTCATTCTGGTTGCGTGGTCAGGCATCTATACCTTCGGCGTCATGGCTGCCGCTGGACACTGGATCACTGCTTTGGCAGTCTTTCTGATCGGCATGGTTTTCAATACCAGAGGCGCCGTCATCAGTACTGGAACACTGCTGGTCGGCATAGCCATCATTGGATTGCTCGAAATTAGTGGATATATGAGACCTTCCGTGGCACCGGCAGTCTTTGTATCAACCACCAGCAGCTGGGTGGTCGAACTCCTCTGCGCACTATTGTTTATGGCCACGGTATTGCCGACCGTACGAGATTACAAAGCGGCGACTCGCACGATGATTTCCGCCTCGGAGACGCGGCGAAACAAAATAGCCTACCTTGCAGAACACGACCAACTAACTGGCCTACCCCTATTACGCACAGCCAGGGATCGTCTCGACATGGCCTGCAGCCGGGCGCGTTGAAATAAAGGTAAAGCCGCGTTACTGTTTATCGATCTCGATGGTTTTAAAGCGCTCAATGATACCTATGGACACGAGGCTGGAGATGTCTGTCTCAAAGCTGTTGCCGCTCGTTTAAACGCGCGCCTGCGAGTCGAAGATACCGCATCACGCATCGGTGGTGATGAGTTTGTTATCGTGCTGGACGAAATCACGGGTTCCTTTGAAGTGGCGCAACTAGCTACTGAGCTCATCGAACTGATCAACGTGCCGGTCTCTTTTGCGAACACGGAGCTACAGGTCGGTGCCAGCATCGGCATCGCCATGTTTCCGGACAATAGTCTCAACGCACAAAGGCTACAGCCATTAGCCGATAAAGCAATGTACGCGGCAAAACTAGCCGGTAAGAATCACTATGTTCTATCAACAGCCACTCCGGAAACGAATGATTCGGCTAAAGACACTGAGCATCTGGCCACCGCGGATGGTACTGAAACAGACACCGATGTGCAGCCCTCCGAAAGGCGCGGTACACTGCTGGAATCAATTGTTGATCGTGCAGCCATTGTTTATTGCCTACTAGGTTATCCGGCAGTCCTGGCCAACTTTTGGCGTATATCCGCCAATGACGCTGCGCCAAATTTCCCGTACCTGATTACCGCCATGGTTCTGCTCACTGGGCTGGCACTGGGGCGTCGCCATATCCCCATGCCGATAAAATCTACGATCATCTGTAGCATTGGGCTAATAGTGGCTATACCAGGCATCATGAATTCTGGTCTCGCCGCCCCAATACCGGGCTGGGCATTTGCTGTATCTACGTATCTCGCCGTTATTCTATTCAACGAATGGATTGGGCGCTTCGTGGCAGCCCTCGTTCCTTTGTCTATCGTCATTGCAGGCATTGGTTTTACGACAGGCTCTTTGCAATACGCCTATGATGTCAATCAGCAAGCCCTGCATCCGAGTACGTGGCTGGTGTTTCTATTAGTCGCCGTTGCGGTAAGTGGCATTTTCCTCTCTGTGTGGTCGCTGTATAAGAAAAACGCCTTCAGGCTGATTCAGGAAGGAACTCAACAAGCTCAAGACCTGCGGCGACTCGCAGACTATGATCAGTTGACGGGATTACCGCTGCAACGGCTTGCATCAAAACGCCTCAACCTAACTTGTCGACGAGCAACTCGGGCAGACAAACGCGCCGCCGTTATTTTTATTGATATCGATGGTTTCAAAGCGGTCAATGATAATTATGGACATGACGCAGGTAACCATTGTCTGTGCGAGATAGCGCAGCGAATGGCCTCATGTACTCGTGAAGTAGACACTGTCGCAAGGATCGGCGGCGATGAGTTTCTTGTGATAATTGACTCGGTGACAGACTCGCAGAATCTCAAAGTAGTTGCGCAAAAATTGATAGCTATTGTGGCTCAACCGATGAATTTCGACCGATCAACTTTCTCAGTCAGCGCCAGTCTCGGCATTGCTGTTTTCCCCGATCATGGCAAAACCTTCGATGAGCTTCGTAATTTGGCAGACACAGCCATGTACTCAGCTAAACGAGCGGGCAAAAACGGCTTCGCTTTCGCCATCAAAGAAAGTGGCACTAGCGAAGAAATGACCCCTGAGTACCTAACACCTCTGTCGCCTCTGCCACCCACTCATCCATAATTTGCTGGACCAGTTTAGACTAACCACACACCCCTTGCGAAAGCCGCGGTGAATTGCGGCAAACAGAACGTTATCGGTTAACGCCCGGTCCAGACCGGCTTTCGTTTTTCTAAAAATGCCTTGCGTGCTTCCTTGCTGTCCTCACTGTCGAATGTCGCCGATAGCGCTTTCAATGCGACTTCTGGAACGTCGTCAAAGTGCATGTTTTCCATTTCATACATCAGGTCTCTACTTCGCTGCAGCGCGAGCGGAGACATCTCTGCAAGTCGGCGAGCCAATGCCCGGGTTTCATCGTCAAGGCTTTGATGGGGAACACAGCGAGTGATCATGCCAAGTCTCTCTGCTTCGATGGCAGAAATAGCGCTACCTGTCAGTATCAGTTCGGCAGCCTTCATGCGACCAATGAGCTTTTGTAAAAACCAAACATGCATTCCAGGAGGACCAGCAAGATTAGGCACGCCGGGATAGGCGAAATCCGCCTCGTCGGAAGCAATCACCATGTCACAAAGAAAAGCCAAAGTGCAGGCTCCTTCGCGAACATAACCATGAACCGCCGCGATGATGGGTTTACTCAAACCTCTGACAATGTTAACCGTTTCGACATAAAACAGACGCAGAAATTCTTCCATATCGGCGGTAGAAAAAGACTCAAGAAATTTCAGGTCTACCCCCGCCGATAAACCTTTACCATTGCCGCACAGAATAATAACTTTTACTAACGGATCTGCATCTGCCATTTTCAGTGCACGGTGATATTCAAGCGTCGAATCTTTGTCAATCAGGTTTAATGGAGGACGGTTGAGCCGAATTTCCCCTATCCCCTCTGATACTGTATATATCAGCGTGTTAAAAATCGTAGGCTTCATAGATGGGGTTCGCTATTATAATGCTATCAACGTTTGTTGTTTTCGGCCTTCATTCTTAATTGAGCTTACCGAGAAGTAAAGAACCAAAAAACTGGCTCTACCATACAGGCTCTGCGGCCAATGGTACATTCACCACAAGCTTACACTTTACGACAACACACGTGCGACCACATTGACACTCAATCACCGGAAACCTAAGGAATACTATGAACGAAGCAAATATACCTGTGCTAATCGGTTGCGGCCAATCAACCGACAAACGCTCACCCGAAAAGGCAAGTACCGCTATTGAATTGATGGTAGATGTCGCCAGAAAAGCGGCGGTTGATGCGGGACCTGGTGATGCGCTACTGCGGGCAATCGACGCGATTGCCATCGCCGGGTTAACCGTAGATAGCGGTGAAACAGGAAGTCGTTCGGAAGGTATGGTTCGCAATGTACCCCAAGCCGTTTGTACGGCACTCAATATTGATCCAGCTGATAAGACGTATACCCGTGCCGGTGGAAACACTCCGCAAATGATGGTCAATCTCTACGCTGAAAAAATCGCGCAGGGCGATGCCTCTGCAGTCTTGTTAGTGGGCGCCGAAGCACTCAGCACCATGATTGGCAGACTTAAAAAAGGACTGAACATGGACGCGTGGACAGACCGCAGTGGTGTCGACCCCCAGATGCTGGGAGAGCCCCGCGCGGCGGCCAGTGATCACGAAATGATCTACAACATTCAAACACCGTCCGTGACTTATCCCA
>CAYNZI010000100.1:0-7699 GCA_964401565.1 uncultured Spongiibacteraceae bacterium | reverse complement strand
TGAAAAGGCGCCTGCTTCGTTGATCCCCTCTTCTAAAATTTGGCCTTTCTTATCTTCCTTGTAGTACATGATTTGATCTGCATCATGTGGGGTATAGCGCTGTCCCTGAGATGAGTAAATACCCAATTGTCGGAACATACCCTCCATCCCGAATGTCCGCGCTTCATCGGGAACGATTGGAACAACACGATGGCCTATGTTTTTGTCCTTAGTTAAAGTTGATAACGTTCGAACAAAAGACATCGTCGTGGATATTTCTCGTTTACCGCTGCTTTTCAGTTGGCTTTTCAGGTCCTCTAGCAATGGCACCGCTAGCGCATCAAAATCAGGGTTTCGTGAGGGAATACATCCGCCTAGTTCTTCTCGGCGAGTCCGCATATAAACCAATTCAGGGCTATCCTGGGCTGGCCGATAATAGGGCACATCCTTCAATTCTTTGTCACTGATTGGAATAGCGAAACGATCTCTAAACTTTTTAAGACTTTCAATATCTAATTTTTTTAGTGAATGAGATTCGTTTTGTGCCTCACCTGAAGCCCCCATCCCATACCCTTTAACCGTCATGGCCAATACCACAGTCGGCTTTTCAGTCTGTTCAACCGCCTCAGCATAAGCCGCGTAAACCTTATAAGGATCATGGCCACCACGGTTCAAATACATAATATCATCATCAGATAGGTCTTTGACCAATTCGAGCAACTCTGGATACTTTCCAAAAAAGTGATCACGAGTATACGCCCCGCCATTCGCCTTATAGTTTTGCAGCTCTCCGTCACAAACTTCATTCATCCGCTTTTTCAACAATCCTGTTTGATCCTTCTCCAGCAAGATATCCCAGTGGCGCCCCCAAATAACTTTAATAACGTTCCAACCCGCTCCTCGAAACACACCCTCAAGCTCCTGGATGATGTTCCCGTTTCCTCTCACGGGCCCATCCAGTCGCTGCAAATTGCAGTTGACTACAAATATCAAATTGTTGAGCCGCTCTCTCCCTGCCAGCGCGATGGCGCCGAGGGACTCTGGTTCATCACACTCTCCGTCACCGAGAAATGCCCATACTTTGCGACCACTATGGTCAATCAATTCACGGCTCTGCTGATATTTCATAACATGAGCCTGATAGATCGCCTGAATCGGACCCAAGCCCATCGATACCGTGGGAAATTGCCAGTAGTCAGGCATTAACCATGGATGCGGGTAGGAAGACAAACCACTGCCACCCACTTCGCGACGAAAGTTATCCAATTGCTCTTCAGTAATCCGCCCTTCCAAGTAAGAGCGTGCATACATCCCTGGAGCACTGTGCCCTTGATAGTAAATCAAGTCTCCCGGCGAGTGATCATTGCCATGGAAAAAGTAGTTAAACCCAATATCATAGAGTGTTGCAGCTGATGAAAAAGACGATATATGACCACCCAAACCGTCATCATTGTCGTTTGCCCGCATAACCATTGCCAGGGCGTTCCAACGAATCAATGATCGGATTCGACGCTCCATGAACAAATCGCCATGCATGCGACGCTCATCGATCGGTTTAATGGTATTGCGAAAAGGAGTCGTAATGGCCGCGGGAACCTGACTACCCGACTGGGCCATCCGCTCCGCCATCGTCTTCAGGAGAAACGACGCTCTCATCGGACCATCTACCTCGCCAAGAACATCGTTCAAGGCTTCCAGCCAGTCGGCCGTTTCCGTTGGATCAATATCGTGCATAGCTACATCCTGACTAGTTTCGACAATGCTGCAATACTAACAATCACCGCACTTTTGGAGCGCGAAGGCTGACAAGTACCTACGAGTATAGATCGAACAGCGGCCAGTGGTTAAACAAATTGAACCAAGAATTGTATCAACCTATTTTAAGTCATTGTTAAATAAGCTTATTAACACCATGGCTGGCAAAAACTACAAAGAGGGAATCAACTTAACGTTCACACGATTATTTCCCAGTGCAACTGCATTCCAATCACCGGTAGTAACGCCCCCCAAATCAACAGGGTAATTGTACACAGGGGCTCTGGAACCGTACGGCATCAACTCTAACCGTATGCCGATATCGCGCAGCTGCAGGCTTTGAATATACTGAGTAAATGCAGGGCTCTGTGTAATCGACGATCTCATCGCCACCGATGCCGATGTACCTATAACATCACAGCTCGCTATGGACAGCTCAGGCTGCGGTAACATCAACATTTCACTGCCATCTTGCAACGGCAGCTGCGACAAGCAAAACTCGCCTACGTGGCCTTCCATTCGAATAACACCCTGAAAACCCACACGTTCAAGCCGTACTACCAATGACTTCAACAACTGCAGACGATCATTAGCCATGGGCCGCTCACCATAATCATAGGATGACTGCTGATTAACCGCCCACTCAAGGCTTCGATACAGCTCAAGTTGCGACTGCCGCAGCGAATTGACCTCCTGAGTGCTTGCCCAATAAATATTTAACAACCACAGAATTGGCAGCAACCAGATCACCGCCACAACCCACTGACGGGATGAACCGAAAAAGGATCCTTTTTCCTCCCGCGACTGAACTACCGCTTGCGGTTCTGGATCGAAGTTCAGGTCTTCATCCACATCACTGTCTTCATCATCAACCACAACCACCGCCATTTCCATTGTTGTCTTGGCTGCGATTTTTGCCGCTGTCTGCTTGCGAACACGCGCGATTACAGCTTCGAGCTCCTCATCACTGACAGGCTTGGGCAAAATATCTGCCGCCCCCAATGCCCTGGCCTGACCAACGTAGATATCGCCTTTTTGAGTCGTATGCATCACGATCGGGATTGAAGAAACCGAAGGGTCAGACTTTATCGCCTTAACCGCCGCGAAACCGTCCATACCTGGCATCATATGATCCATAAAAATGACATCAGGGTGATTAGTTTGCAGATACTCCAGAGCCTCTTCGCCGGATTCTACAGTAGCAACCGGAATATGAAGTTTATCGAGCATCTTCCGCAACGTTATCCGTGCGGTTTTTGAATCATCTACAATTAAAGCGAGGCGCACCGAAATTTCTTCCCTAGCGGCAACCGAAAAATTATCAAGCATTTCCTTGTGTAAACCGTCACTAACTTAAGACGACCCAACAGAATCTCCAAAACTTTCTAATATTTCGAGAGAACAACAGTATTCATTACCGTCTAGGATAGACGGGTTTACGGCAATTTCACAGTCGAATTAATTCGTGGGCCATTGAGGAAATCGATAAAAAGGCAAAGACGCTTTAAAAAGCGCAATATCCTCAATGTTTTGGCCTGTTACAGCGGGCTGCTGATCGAATTTACCAACGGTATAAGCTATCAGGCGCCGCTGATTTTGAATCACATCCGAGACGAAATAATCTTTCCATTGCTCCAGTGTCAGATTTTCCAGAGCACTGATTAACCCCTCTCGAAAATCAAACTGATAATAACCCTGTGCTATATCCTGCCAGTACCTCGTTGACTGCTCATGTTGATTCTGTGGAGATTCACGCAACCGCGTCAAAATAGTCGTTTTTTGGCTGAGGAATTTTTTATTATCCGTTTCCGCTAATTGATCAAATTTTTGCAGCAAAAAATCTGATATTTCCTGCTGCAATGCCTCGGGCCCTGCAACAGGTGACTGAACCAGAAAAAATAACCCCGGAACATCTCTGACAGGGTATGCTCCAGAACTAACGATATAGCCCAATTGTTTTTCTGTACGCAAACTGGCGTAAAAGTCAGATCGTAACATTTGTGCCGTGACGGCCATTGCAGCTCGACGTGGTTTTTCTGTGCCAGCCGCCTGAATATACATCATCAGAGAGGCATCGCTATAGTCACTTTCCACCTCGCTGGAAAACGATTGTTCTGGCAGTGTTGTTATCGCAATAGCAGGCTGCGCCACGGGGCTATCAATAAGGCTCTGTGCAATTTTATCACCATACTCCTCTGCCGCCGCCAGGGAATAATTCCCGTACACAAGGGCGTCAGCCTGCCCTGATGAAAGCAATTTCTTTCGATACGACTTCACCGCTTCAATATCTATATCGTTATAGGCCGTCAGCAACTGCGCATCAGTCCATCTATTTCCATACAATATGTCGGTTATTCGTCCCATCAGTAATTGTGTCGGTCTCGACGCTCGAGCATTTTCCAAGCGCCTGACATGCTCGCGTTTAATATTTTCAAAGCGCTGCTGATCGAAATCCGGGGATTGAATCGATGCTAATATCTTGTCAAGCAGCATGTTCTGATTTTCCGTAAACCCTCCGATCTTGACCGAAAAGCCATTGAGATGCGGACTCAATGAGTACTGTAAACCCGCCAGTCGAGCAGAATACGAAAATTCATTTAGCTCGTCGGTTAGAGTGGCGATGAGCAACCTCAGTAGCGCGCTATTTTTTGGTGTATCTGTCGCTCCCGGCGACCGAAAACTGACAAATATACTTCCTTTCGGCGATAAAAACCTGTCAACCGATTTGAACCAAAGATTAAGTCCATCATTATTCGCCAATAACTGCGGATCGGAATCATGATCATCATTTGCCAATACTGAAAGATCATCAGCAACAAAAATATTTTCACGAGGCAGCGTTATTGACGAATTTAAACCTGCAGCCCGCCACTGCTCTATCTGGCCCGACGGCGTCGAAATCACACTGTACTCAGCATCGTAAAAATGAGTACGCCGATCGACCTTCACCGAGGGAGCCGTGATCGTTAGCAAGGTGTTCTCGGGGACCAAGAAACCGAGAAAGTGATCAACCATCGATGAGTCATAAGCATTCATCATATAGGCACCACGTAAAACATCCTGCTCATCGTAGTAGTGCATATCTGAAGAGAGACGCGCCGCGTAACCCATGGAGGATTCTTTTTCCTGAAAACAAAACTGCTGGGCTGCTATTTTTTTCTGTTCATCATATAGCCTAACACTGTCGGTAGATGCTCGCAGGCGATTTATTGCCTGAAACAACGCGGTCGTTACGTTGTCCGTGTTGTTCAAACCCGATTCAGTCAGCAAAATTGACACATTAAATGTCGCACCATTTCGATAACTTACTCCCAGTCCAGCGCCCAACCCTTCTGCCCAACCCTGATCTTTCAAATATGACAACAGACTACCCTTACCCTCGTGGCCGAGAATATTCCCCAGATAGTAAACAGGCTTTTGTCGATAAAACTGAATGGCATTCTCAATAGGAAACGCTATAGATAAGGTTCTCACCTTTTTTTCCGGTTTGATATTGACCGTCAGCGGCAAATCACCCCTCGCTACAATGGGTCTGGTAATCGGTTCAATTTGACGACCATTATTTTTCACCGCTGAAAACTTATCCCGAGCAAGTTGCTCCAACTCAGCCAGAGACTCGGTGCCAATCAACACTAATCTCATTAGGCTGGAAGAGTAATTTTTCTGATAAAACTCAAGCAGCTGACCTCTTAACGCTCCCTTCTCGCCAGCCGAATCTCTGTCAGCCAGCGTCTCCAGGTTGCCAACACTCAATTTGGCATAAGGGTGTGACTGATCGATAACGGATTTGAAAACATCGGCCGATTTTCGCCCTTGATCCTTGATCTTCGACAAATACTCCGAGTGCACCGCATTTTTTTCTCGCTCAACATATTGCTCGGTAAACAACGGCGCAATAAAAAATTGTGCAAACCGGTCGAGTGCGCTGTCAAAATACTTGGGCTCAATTTCAAAAAAATAATTGGTATGCTCAAATGACGTATAGGCGTTGTGACTACCCCCTCGGGAACTAATAAACTGCTGATACTCATCGGCGTCGGGATATTTTTCTGTCCCAAGAAATAGCATATGTTCCAGAAAATGGGCGAGACCCTGATAGTCTATAGGGTCCTGGCGACTGCCTATATTAATATCCAGCGATGCGGCTGACTTATCAGCATTTGGATCGGAGACTAATAAAACCTTCAGTTGATTGGGCAGTGTTAACGATTGATAGTGACGCGAATCATTTTCACTTTGAACAATAACATTGTCATTGCTCCCATCGAGCCCTGTCTGACAACCCGCCAACAAGACCAGCACAATCCCGATAGTTAAAAACTGGCGCAACTGCATCATCATTTACCCTTCGGCTGCCAATGCATCGTGCCGAGAGGAAGGCCAGGCATTGAGCACCGCCTTTATCAGCGTCGCAAGTGGAATCGCAAAAAAGACACCCCACAAACCCCAGAAACCACCAAACACCAAAACGGCCAGAATAATAGCAATCGGATGTAGATTAACCGCTTCTGAAAACAAAAGCGGCACCAGCACATTACCATCAAGCGCTTGAATGACCGCATAGACGCCTAATAGCGTCAGGAAATCACTACCCCAACCCCATTGGAAATACGCGATCAAGGCAATAGGAACGGTGACAACCGCTGCACCGATATAGGGGATGACGACTGACAAACCCACCAACAACCCTAACAGGGCCGCATAATTCAAACCCAGAATAACGAAGGCGACGTAACTAACGACGCCAACAATAACAATTTCAATGGCCTTTCCGCGCACGTAATTGGCCACCTGATCATCCATTTCATGCCAAATTTTAGTCAACATAGGCCTTTCATGAGGCAAGAATGACTTAAACCAAGCGGATATGATCAGGTGATCTTTGAGAAAGAAAAACACGAGGATGGGAATCAATACAATATAGATAAGCAATCCTATTAAATTGGGGATACTCGAGATAGAAAACGACACAACCACCTGACCGATCTGCCCCAATTCAGCCTTGGCTAATACCATCCACTCCTGAATCTGAACTTCCGAAATAAGGGAGGGGTATTGTTCCGGCAAAACCAACATTAATTGCTGCCACTTTGACAACATTCCCGGCAACTCGTTAAACAGCGTTGTCATCTGGTTCCATGCAAGCGGTAAAATCACCAGTAGCGCAACAAAAAATATGCCAACAAAAATTGAAAAAGCAATACTTATAGCCAGCCATCGCGGGACCCGTCTTTTCGTCAATTGCGTGATGATACCCTGCATCATAAAGGCCAAAATGATACTGGTAATCACCGGCCCCAACACATTGCCCATTGTCATCAAAACCATGAGTGCCGTTGCGATTAACAGCAAGAGGATAATACTTTCCTCTTCGACAAATATTTGATCTAACCACTTCCGTAATACTTGAAACATAACTTCCTCGTTAAATTCGTTGACCCCTGCGAAGTACTACTTCTTCTGTAGTAAATAGGTATAAATACCGCCTATTTCGCTTCTATCAAGCAGAAGGTGGCCACTTTGGTCTGTGAATACTGAAAAATCACGCCACGAGCCCTGATCTGTCGCCGTCACCCGAACTTGGTCACCACTGCCAACCCCGTTTAATGCCTGCTTAGCCTTCAGTAACGGCAAAGGACACATCAACCCGGTTGTATCCACGTCAATTATTGTCGCGCTCATTATCTATCGATCTTTTCAGTGTCGTTGGATGGTTTTTGAATACGCTAGTATAGCTGCATGGCAGTACAGACCCAAGGTATTCCATTATTTTCCATTGATCGTGGAATTATTGGTGCCATTCGAAATCATACAATTAGATAGACACTAAGGGAGGCGGCAGATGTGTACAATCGGTAGCCGCCATAGAGAGAAACAGGTAGTATCATTCAGTATATGAGAAATAACGTTTTAACGTCTTTACTACTGGTCGCCGCTGGTTGGCTGCTTATTCCAGCAACCTCTT
>CAYNZI010000099.1:0-7702 GCA_964401565.1 uncultured Spongiibacteraceae bacterium | reverse complement strand
TTTCAGCTCAAGGCTATGTGGATTGTGGCAATTACTGCATACCACTCCTCGCTGATGCATTTTACTTTGAACAAAGGAGCCATATACATACACTTCATCGAGAATTTGACCATCAACGTGATACAAAGGTGATTCGATCAAACTCAACATATGTGTATCCAGCAACACATTACTCAGGGGTTTATCATCGGGAGGAACATCGATAACGCCTCGACGAGAATGACAAGCAGCACACTGATCAATTTGACGATTGTCACTTGCGCCATGTCTTTTAGTCATCTCGGCCGTCGCTTTACCTGGCAGCCGTTGCCAGCTTCCAGCTGCAGAGATATCACGCATTAAGCCTTTGTTGATCGATGTAGCATCTTGCTTTTCGGCCCAGAGCAAATGTTTAGCGCCCGGTCCATGGCAACTTTCACAGGCGACATTAATTTCTGACCACGTGGTCTGGTAACTGTCAGTCGACTGCTGATAATTTTTTTGCACATTCGTAGAATGACATTCCGCGCAGCGACTATTCCAGTTAAACGCGTAACGCGTCCAATGCAATACATCGTCGTGGTCAATTTTTTCATCGGGGTAAAGATGAAACCAGCGCTGCCCTCCTTGCACTACCGGCCGGCTATCCCAGGCAATGCCTAATGTCTGCAAACGACCATCGTCAAAGGCAACGAGATATTGCTGTAAAGGAGTGACTCCGAAGGTATAGTCAATTTTATAGTCAGTCAGCTTCCCGTCTGGACCATCCGTATTAACCCAGAACTCACTACCCTTCTTAAAAAAACGCGTAGTCATTCCGTTATATTGAAAGAGGCTGTCGTTAAAATCACCCAGAACAGAATCCGGACCAACATGCATCATAGCCTGGTCATGATGAGATCCGCGCCAATCCTGATATTGCTGTTGATGGCATCCCGAACACGCTTCCACACCAACATACTGTGAGTTGGCCAGCTTTTCAGAAAGAGAAAATGACGACTGCGCTAACAACAACAATAAGACTACACTGCGTAGCAATAACGGCGGCGGAAAAGAAACCATAGGAACCAATAAATCCAATTAATTTTTGGCCGTCCATTATTACATTATTCGCCCTGACTTATTAACGCCTTAATCACCCATATTATTTCTCCGAGCCTAGTCCTATCTACAGCCTTACCATCAACAGCGAAAAGAACAGACTTTCGTGACAACAAATTTCCACCCTTATGGTAGTTGCACCGATAGATTGGCAATAACCTCCGGTTGTGGCGGGTGCTGACGGTAGCTGTCTACGAAATGAGTGACCAATTCATGATCACCCTGCAATGCCATGACAAAAGCCGGTCGGATTGTTTGGTAATAGAGAATAACTTCCACCTCTATTTCAGCAGGGTTCAGTGGCCAATTGGCAGCCCATGGAATTCGGTAATGAACAACATCGCTACCTGTCCCTTGATCGCCATTGGCCGCCTTATTAAAGTCAGCGTCCTGACGCGCCAAACCCGCGATCGCCGTAGTCTCATCAAACAGGGGATTGTCCGGTAATTCGGTATAACCTGTAGGCGGGATTCGGTTATCTTTTAAGTAATGATCACCATATAACAATACGTAATTGCTATGGCCATTACTATCGGCCATTACCGCCTCATAAACCGCCACCTGCTGCTCATTCTCGATTATATCCTGATGAGCGCTGTAGCAATCTTCCACCGCATAATTTGTTGATTTCTGCACCTCCGTGCAAACGGTACTGCCGTGCGCAGCATCGGTATCAAGGAAGCCATTACTGTCAGGTGTGCCAGACTGAAACAATACGGCACCACTACTATCGCGAACAATTAGATTAAGCCAAACCCTTCGGCTGGGATAACTGGAGGGGAATTTATGTCCGCTCTTGTTGTGAATACTCACGTCTATATCCAAACTCTCGTTACCGTACGATATCGAGTCCACGGCCAGGTCGGCACTATTATTAGATATAAACTCCCGCGTCAGATCAATCTGTCGCTGAAAACCTTCTACCGTTGTCACATCAGCAATACCCAGCACATCGCGCTGCTCTTTCAATATCGACAATATGTGAGTGTTGGCACCAACAAAGGTGTGTTGTGAGTAATTCTCCCGGATTGGCCACCCAGGGTTAGCTTCGCCGTTTCGTTTAACCGCTAATGCCGTCTGGTAATTATCAATTTCCGGCATGTGACAATCCTGACAGCTTTGGGCGGCGGGGCCCGGTTGACTAAAAATAGAGTTTTCCCATTCACTGTAAGGTGTTTGCTCTGGGAATTTGTGCTCACTAACCTCACCGGTGCTCACATTAATGCTGGGAGTACTCAAATCATGGCACCCACCACAAAACTGCGATTCACTAATATGCGAGCTAGCTACAGGTTGGTACTGCGTGTTATTCAGCATCGGACCCACTAACGGATTTTCTTGCGGACCGTAGATAATTCGGTCAGTCGGAGAGATAACATATTCTCCTGAATCACTATCACTGGCCTGCATTTGGTGACAGGCAGTACAACTAATGCCCTCTCGAGCGTGCATTTGATCCAAGCTATCCTCCAGGCGATAACAGCCATCACTTAAGCCACAATTTTCTGTCGATAATGATGTGCCCGTTTGATGAGCATGCGTGCGGCTCATCGGCGTATGGCAGTTAAGGCACTTGTCTTCAATGAACCCTGCAATAGCCGGGAACTCGGCGACTTCATTTTGCATAACGGCCTGAAAATAGGGATCCGAAAAACTATTGGCCATCAAAGAGTGACACCATCCCGTCTGGGGACTGATATCTTCACCGGACACAGGTTCACGTAATGTATTGCTACTATCCGTTGACGCTTTGTGACATTCACTACAACGGCTAGCACTGCTGAATACACCAACATCCTGCCAGTGTGGATTGTAGCTTGATAAAGGTAAGATAGGATTCTCATCCACAACTACAGGGTCATCCACATCTACCGGCGGAGGGTTAATTGCATCTCCAGCGACTGCGGTACTACCGGATGATCCACCGCCGCAACTGACCAACAACAGAGTCATCAGCATGAACGCGACCATTATAATTTTCTTGGGGGTTTCTATCTTCGACCAATATCGATAAAAAATCGAAAAGGATTCGTGTCTACCCATTAACGTCATTTTCCACCTGGCTCACTATTTTTAGTCCGAAAGCCACTTGCCGGTAGATATTTGAACATAACAATTCCGACATAACAGCCAACCTATTAAATTTCCCTCTAATCTAATTAATTTGGGGGAGCAGATGCTATTTTCAACGACAGAGGTACCCAGGCTTGACGCACATCAAGTGTTTGGTAGGTATTGGACGTAAAATTATCGTTCGGAGGCAACCCGTCACATTTTTCGATGGGTTTCGCCTGTTGGTTCAATCAAAAAGTGACCGACAAAAAAGCGACGTTTGTTATGCAACGATGCCCTCAATGAAAAGGACAATGAGCAGTGCTAGTTCTTCTCTACTATCTTCAATTCATCACTTCCTGCCGGCAGAAAAAAACGCATACCGTCATGGGTTAGAATGATGTCATCGGGGACGCCCCGCATAAATATATTTTCCATGACAATATTCTGCGCAGGAGGCACCAAATGATATAAGGCAACCTGGCCAACGCCCGCCGCTACGGCCATTTTTTCGATATTTCTGGTATCGGCGTGATAATCTATTACATCTTTAAGAATTATCGACTGCCGATCCAAACCACCAGCGGCCGCACCCTGACTCATAGCGTTGATCAGATCGTGAGACAGCGCGTCCATGAGCAATAGATCAGCATCTTTTGCAGCAATCTCAATACCTTTTGTTACCACCGTATCACCTGTCACCACCACTGATCGACCCATGTAATCAAAACGATAGCCGACAGCTGGACGTATCGGTGCATGATCAACCTCAAATGCGGTAATCGTTAACTCATCTTGGGAATAGATAACCCCGGGGACAATTGTCCGCGCCTCAAGAGCGCCGAGAGCTGACGGCATTAATTCTTCTCCGTGGTGCGCCGTCCGATATGACCGGTCCAACACGTAGGCCATATTGAATCCGGCGACAACGCTTTCAACGCCTTCGGGGCCCACAATCTGCAAACGAGCCGGTCTTCCAGCGACCCAGGAATTCAAATTCACGTTAGCAATAGCAGAAATGTGGTCAGAGTGAAAATGCGTCAACAGTATGGTTCCAACTAGCTGCATCGGAACACCCTCAATCTGTAAAACCTTATTAGAACCACTTCCAGCATCAACCAGGAAAATCCTATCACCCGCTCGGACCATGATGCAGGCCTGGGCTCTATTAGGGTCAGGTAATGGTGACGAGCTGCCACAGACCATCACTTCCAGCCCGGAAAAGTCGACGGCTGGCGGCCGGCTCATGCGAGCACTCACTGCCCGATCCAGTAAAAAATCTTGTCCGACTTCCGTGTCAACTGCCAGTTTATAGACGGCCGCACCCAATGCGGCAACTATCACGACAGCGATGATTATCTTTTTCATAGTTGATTCAAACCGTTTTACTTTTCACGCCATAAATAATGGATATCATTAATTGTAAGCAGTTGAACTTAACTATTCAAACTTTTTTGCGGCACTCCCGATTACAGTTTAACAACAACTCTATTTAGAGCCATATACACCAAGTAAAAAGCTCGACACATCTTTTGCCGATCGATTGGGAATTTCTTCCATGGGCATATGCCCAACATTATTATAAATAACCAGCGTTGACTGCTCCAATGCCACATCGAACAGCAGGGCCACATCAACCGATATTAATGCATCTTCCTTTCCCCACATTATAAGTGTGGGGACATTGAATTTTCCGGTGTCGACCGGATCTTCAGTTCTTCGGGGGGTGCTAAAACGGCTTAAGGTGGCATCCCGACTTCCCTCGCGCAGGGCTAACTCATAATAACGCTGGATGAGCTCTTCGGTAACCACAGACGAGTGATTATAGGCAGATTCTACACCTTGCTTAGTCATCCAATAGGGGTCGATATATTTGGCAATGGAGCGAAACCAGGGCTTACTCATTAAGGCGAAAAAGACAGGCGCTTCTTTTTTACCCTGACCAGACTCATCAACCTTTGCTTCCAGCTGTTGCCAAAATTGGGGCAAACCACTCGAATCAATTAACAACATCGCTTCGACTTTTTCCGGATGAGCCAGAGTATAACGCCAGGTAACGCCGCCACCCATGGAGTTGCCACCCAGGGTAAACCTATCCACCCCCACATAACGAACCACTGCATCGACTGTTTTCAATTGCGCCTGTGCGCCATAATCGTTATTGGGCACCGCTCCGGTTAATCCGTGCGCCGGAAGATCCATGGTGATAATACGATAGTTCTCGCCGAGAATCGCAACCCAAGGTTCCCAGGTATGCAGCGACGCATTGGACCCATGAACCAACACCAGCGCGTGGCCGGTGGGATTGCCTTCATCTCGAAAGTGTATGCGGGAACCATTCTCCATGATGAAAAACTGTGAAGTCTCTCCCGTGTACTTCACATCAACCGCGTCCCGCGGCAACTCTCCTTTATAAACAAACAACCCTGCACAAAGTAGTATGACGACGAGAATGACAATAGTCATTTTTATTATTTTCATCGCAACGTCTCCGGGAACTTTCCAGTATTAAACCATCTGCCAATGTTAGTTGCAGTCACTCTAATTGACGCCCTCGAGACCGACTACGCGACCTCTGCTTTCTCCCGGATCATTTGTTCCAGATCGGATAGCACTTCAGCCCAAGCCTGATCAAATTCAGCCGTCCAGTCTGCGCCCATAATGTCTCGAAAGGTTTCCATGACGGTTCTAAAAAATGTCGAAAACACGCTTGGAGGGACACCTATAATGTCATGATTAATAATTTCACTTAAAATCAGCGTATCCGAATACTGACGATCACCCACAAAATCGATAATTCCGTCAATCACATGGAATAACATCTGCCCTTTTACCGCATCGTTTTCGTCCATTAGAAATAGCGGTTTCATTTCCGGATTTTCGGCAAACAAACGTTCGTAAACCAGTGCCGTTGGGTCTTCACATCGCTCCCCAACTTGCTCTAAACTTGTAATTATCTGCTCTGCAGTCATCGTAAAACTCCCTCCACCCACGGTATAAAATTGCTCTATTGTTTTGCTCACTTGAGCATAATCACCCTTAACGTCAAAAGCTACCTATATCCGCAGCGCCAAAAACCACCCATATAAGTGTTATTGAAACCGCAGCAATAAGGCACGCTGTTATCAGTATCTTTAATGATTTCGGCAGCCTACCACGGATATTTGAGCCAGATGGATCGAATATATCAATGAAAATGCTATCTCATGGGAAAAGGACGACATTCATCGATTCTTCCGTATAACACACACGCTTTATTTGCGGTACGTTATACTCGTTGACATTCAAATTCGTGAAAAAATAAGGAGAAAACAATGAACGGTGCTGAAAGTATGTTGGAAACTCTGATTAATAACGGAGTCGATGTATGTTTTACCAATCCGGGCACATCAGAAATGCACATGGTGGCAGCGATCGGTAAGTCGCAGGGCATGCGCTCTATTCTCGCTCTGTTTGAAGGCGTGTGCACAGGTGCAGCTGACGGGTACGGCCGTATGGCAGACAAACCCGCCTGTACGTTACTGCACCTCGGCCCCGGTCTGTCCAATGGCTCGGCCAATTTACACAATGCAAAGAAGGCAAATTCTCCAATTATCAATTTGATTGGCGATCATGCAACCTATCACAAGCAATACGACGCACCATTAACATCTGACATCATCGGCCTATCCGGGCCGGTATCTCACTGGGTGAAAACTGTCGCCAGCGCTGAAGATTTACCGGCGGATGCGGCCGAGGCGGTAGCAGCGGCCAATAGTTATCCCGGGCAAATCGCCACCTTAATTATTCCCGCTGATTGCGCCTGGGGTGAATCGGGCGCCTCTATTCCAGCGCAAGGCAGCCAGCCACCCTCCCTAGCCACTGATGAAGCCATCATCACGGCGGCAGAAATGCTCGCAAATGGCAAGCCAACCGTCATTCTGCTGGGTAATTCAGCACTGACTCAAGCCGCGCAGGAAATAGCAGACAAGATTTCCCAAACTACTGGGGCACGCCTGTTCTGTGACACCTTTAGCAAGCGTCTGCCAAGAGGTGCCGGCCGCTGTGAAGTTGAACGTTTAGGTTATTTTGCCGAGCAAGCCACCGCACAAATTGGCGATATAGAACAGTTCATCATGGTGGGAACAAAAGCTCCAATCGCTTTCTTTGCCTACCCTGGACAGCCCTCCGAACTGTATTCTCCGGACAGTAGATTACACACCCTGACAAACGCCAATGAAGATGCTGAGCAGGCCTTACAACGCTTAGCGCTCGCGGTATCTGCCGAGCACTGCCAACCACGGCTTATCCCATTAAACAAGGCGGGCGCCGGCAGTGGCGAAGTCAATCAATTCAGTATTGGGGAAAGCTTTGCCGAGTACTTACCTGCCAATGCTATCGTAGTGGAAGAAGCAGCAACCTCCGGCGCTGGTAGTTTTGGCGCCAGTGCACAGTCCGAACCCCACGACTGGATATCCCTGACCGGGGGGTCTATTGGTTTTGGACTACCCACAGCGATCGGCGCTGCCGTTGCATGCCCCGATAGAAAAGTGGTCTGTCTTCACGGTGACGGCGGTGCTATGTACACCAT
>CAYNZI010000098.1:0-7715 GCA_964401565.1 uncultured Spongiibacteraceae bacterium | reverse complement strand
ATCTGTTAAGCGAGCTTCCTACCGGTCAATCCTTGACCAAAAATCGGTAAATCCGTCTCTATGACACGTGGAGTCCATCAGTGAGCCAAGTTATTAGGAAACTTACTGCTATGGCTTAATATCACCATAGAATAACCGCACATACAATAGTGAATTATTACCATTAGATGACCTGTTTGTAGCGGCATGCTGGATTTGGCCACCTGATTAGGGGTGATCAATAAACAGGCGACTAAATCGTAAGATAAAGGGCTTTGACCCCTTTAATTCCTTGATCTTTCGTACATCTGCAAAATCTACCGAATCACCTACTCCATTAGCTTGAGCACAAAATTGGCTAACTGCGCTCGGGGTGCAATGCAACATCTTGCCCTCAAGGTGAAAAACAATAGTGAGCTTCTCGCAATGAGGGACCGATTACGGTCTAAAGGTGTCCCTGTCATGGGTCCAATAGATCACGGCTTGTACCAAATGGGAGAGGTGTAGGCGCGGTCTTGAATGGCGATTGGCGCGTCAGAGTTACGTTTAATACCAAAACGTGCCGCATCAATGGTAGACCAACGAGGAGTTGGAATTTCTAATACTCGAGCGTAGTAAAAGGCTTTTTGTTTGGGGTCAAAATCGGGATCAATCCACACAGCAGCCAACTCTGGCGCTCCAATATCATTGGTGTAACTGGCAGTATCCGCATCTACTGTATTACCTACCAACTGCAACTTTCCGTTTTTGACTTTACGTTCATCAGACCAAGCAACGTCATAAACTTTCTCTTGCGTCTCACCGCTGTCATCAAGCCAGCCCTTGATTACCTGAATCCGATCCAAGTTAGCACCAATAGGATCACGCTGAGCATGAACCATAAAACTCGGCGCTTTTTTATCGGCGTAGGCCAAGTCACCCCCCATCGGCACACCTTTAGCATAACCAATAGACACATAGTCGTGACTCATAATATCTTTGGCTTCATACTCCCAACCACCAAAAAATCGGACTGTCATACGCGAACCAGTGGTGCCATAAACTTCTTTACGCTCCATCGCTTCAAACAATGCTTCACGAGTGTTAGCTGTCGCCCAAACTCCTGCTAGTCCTGATGCAACCTGTTGCCAACCCTGAATAGCACTACCAGATTTAGCATCAAACTTGAATTTCGCATTACTACTAGTACGCCTCGCGCCCGGTTCAAAACCGGCAAACTTCCCGAAGTAATTATTTTCCTGAACCATCGCTAACGATGTATGACTGTCAGTAGCACCAATAATGCCAAAGTTGTATGGATTGGTACCCAGTTTTTTCTCAATGGCTAAACCGCGTTTCAAAGCCTCGCGGCCATATTCTCCGGCCAGCATTGAATCTTCTTTTAAAGCCGATAAATCCAGGTTGCCTTTGTCCCATGTTTCAAAGTCAGCAAACTCATCGTTAGGAGACAATTTAGGATGGGTTTCGCCGTCTCCTTTAATTTGACTGATTTCATACAACGGTTCCCACTTGCTGCGCTTTTCGACATACTCTTTATCAAGCACAACGCCGTCGTATTGTGCTTCTAATGGGAACATAGCACCGTTAGACAAATTGCCATTGTGAGCAATGGCTAACACGTCGCCTCCCGTTTTCTTTTCGTAATCTTCCAGCCAATCCCACAAATCACGAGGGTTAGGGCTCCCCCATGGAGGCGTGGTTGTATAGGGCACGTCTTGACCTGCCTTATCTTTGCCATCTTTATAAATCACCACTCGGTGTAGATTGTCACCACTAATTAAAGAGGTCCACTCATAACCAATAAAGACCGTAAACAAACCAGGATCATTATAACGCTCCGCACTCTCTATCGTTTTGTCCCATGAACTTCGGTACGCAGGGGTTTCTGGAGTATAAGCCAAAGCAGACGGGAACTTCCCCTGTGAAAACAGGCCGATTACTTCGCTGCCCACAGCGGCCCCTTCACCAGCGCTAAGGCGATCAAACCACTCTTTTCCCTTCGGATCAGCTACGATATTCGGCGCGCCTGCCAACATATCGGCAACAAAGCCCATGCCGTCGGAGTGATCTGCTACCACTAAAAAATCTAAGGGCCGAGATAATTTAGCGTTAACACCACTTGAAGACACCAGCTGCTCTCCACGCGCAATGCGATAAGCTTCATCGGGGCCAAGCGTATTGCCCTTTAAGCCCGCATCAGTAGATAAATTAGTGTGTAAATGAGTATCGCCCCAATAGACGCTAACGGCATGTTTAGCATCAACATAGGGTGAATACTCTACCGCTGTTGATGGATTTTTATCAGCAACCGGCATCGATGCAACAGCACCAAAGGCGATTGTTGATAACATCACAGCCCGAGAAAATTCGGAAAATATCTTCTTCATCATAGTAACGAGACCCTCTATTGTTGTCGTATTCTGTTATCTGATCAACACCAAATGATTCACAGTGAGGAGCAATGCCCCTTGTGCGTCAATCTACAATAACAAGCAGGTTATTGGCAATCCCCATAAACATTAAGTAACTCTACACTCCGTTAGCAATCGAGTAACTAACAAACATCAATTTCACAGCGTATGTGATTAGCAAAAACAGCAAAAGGGCTGTAGAGAAGCAAAAGGGCTCTGACCCCTTTAATTATCTGTCGCCAGTATATTTCGGCGAAACATATGACCAGACCGGAGAGAAAAATACTCCGTAGAGAAACAGGACGACTGACACGAACATTGCAGGGATCAGCGCTTCAAGAGTTCCAAAGATCTCAATAATGTTGCCGAGTACAATTGCCCCAATCGGGGCGCTGCCAATTAGGCCTAAACTATAGACAGAGAGAATTCTCGCCCTGAATTCTGGTTCTGCTGATTCCTGTACTATCGTCCGTGACAGTGTGGTCGTTACGCCCATGTTTAAGCCCCAGGCAAACATTGCAATGATCAATAACCACCAGTCTGGTTTTATCCACAACAAAATAAGAATGATAACGCGACTTAGTTGCATTGTCAGAAACCAGCGGCCGGGACGTGCAATGGGCATTACTTTAAACATGAATAGATTAGTTAACGTGGCGCCGAAGTAGAAAATGATCATTATTGTTGCGAGCTGAAGTGCATCTCCCTCGTAAGCTCTCTTAACCACAAACGGTACAACCGTCATAAATACACCGGCATTAAAAACGCTGGAAATAAAGTTGATAACGAGCAGGTGAAAAACTTTTTTGTTATTGTAGGTTGCTTTGAAACCATTTATTAACCTGTGCCACGAGGTTTCTCCCGGAGGCTGAGGTGAAGGCGTTGTTTTGTTGAGGCGCATAATGGTCAGAGCGCCGAGCAAAATACACGCGGACTGGACTATCAATACCGTGCTCAGGCCAATTTTGTCCATTTGGCCCGCAAAACCAAGAGAAAATATTTGAACCAGAAACATTAGCGCGGTAGAAGCCGTCACCGCTTTTTGGATTTCACCACCGGCAACGTGGTTCAGTATCACCTGCTGTGCGGGGCTTGAAAAAGAAGTCGCGGTACTAACAGCGAGACCAAACAGAAGGATCGTCCATATATTCAGTAAGTCATAGTAAATACAGACCGCTAACATCAGCGGAAACAGCCAGGTGATTAAGTACACATTAACCAGTATGGACCTAGGATCCTTATTGTCTGCACTTGCGCCACCCCAGAGCATTAGAAACAAACCGGGTATACCGATAGCAGCCTGTATCAACCCGACTTCATCACCAGGCAATACAAGCACACCGACCAGTAGCCAGCTGATAATGAGTTGCTGCATCGAAAAACCAGCAGAGTAGAACGTGACTGATCCCATGTAGGCGAGAAACTTAGAGTCCTGCCAGATCGATTTATTGACACTGGCAGATTCAGTCATGAGATGATTCGTGTGACATAGACAACAGCCCGTAATTTTCGAATTAGGTAAAATTGTATAGCGAAGAGAATATCAGCTCAGAGAATAGCAGGACTGAATAGTTCTGACACCTGTCGAGCAGGGCCTAATGACAATGTATCGGAGCATGAAGGAAAATGATCTTACAATCGATGGCACAGAGAGCGGGAGAAGAACATGTTCAAGTTCTCCGCGCGTGCATTGCAACTTATTGAACGTACGTTGAGTTCATGATGACTGGCTTTACACCGGTGATAACGTCATAAACACTGGTTAAAATTTGGTGGTATACTTTTCTAAAGTATCGGCCTCATACAGACATATCAGAAGATAATTATGCAAGTTGTCACGAGTGGTTTCACACGATACCAAAGGAGTCTTAGCAGATTTTTTCTATTTACGTTGCTCAGCTCGCTATTGATGTTAAGCGGCTGCGGTGGAGGCGGCAATGAGTCTACAGACGATACCACAGGATTAGTTGACGACATTACAGATACTGATTTCGAGGCCACCGACTGGACTGAGGAGAGTCACAGCAACGACGTCGATCCAGATTTTGACGAAGTATTCGACGACACCCTCGTCAAGCGCTTTGACTTCGTCGTCACAGAAGATCGCTGGCAATCCATGCTGGATGATATGACCGCCACCTATGGTGCCTTTGGTCAGAGTGTTGGCGGGGGGGTAGCGGACGTCGATGAAAACCCAATTTTTGTGCCAGCAGATGTCTATTACAACGGAACCCAGTGGTACCGAGTCGGCATTCGCTTTAAGGGAAACTCGAGCCTGCAAAAAAGTTGGAAAAACGGAATTTTGAAACTTTCTTTTAAGATGGATTTTGATGAATTTGAAGATGACTATCCGCAAATAGACAACCAACGTTTTTACGGATTCAAGAAGTTTAGTTTGAAGAATAATTACGATGACAAGTCTCAACTGCGTGAGAAAGTAGCGGCGGACGTATTTTCCAAAGCAGGGCTGGCAGTTTCCCATACAGCTTTTTACACGCTGTATGTCGATCACGGCAATGGCCCTGAATATTTCGGTCTGTACACCTTGGTGGAGGAAGTCGACGGTGAAGTGCTCGACACCCAATTCAGCAGTGATGATGGAAACCTGTATAAGCCTGAGAATGGTGGAGCGAATTTTGTTGAGGGGACATTCAGCGAGGAAAATTTCGAGAAGAAAACCAACGAAAATGATGCCGACTGGTCTGATATTCTGGCCCTTTTTGCGGCGCTACACGATGACACTGCCAGTACCGATCCGGCAAGCTGGCGGGAAAATCTCGAAGCGGTCTATGATGTCGATGGTTTCCTCATGTATCTGGCGGTCAATGGTATTATCCAGAATTGGGATACCTACGGTAAAATGGCGCATAACTACTATTTATATAACAACCCCGAAACCGGATTACTTACCTGGATTCCTTGGGACAACAATGAAGCGCTTCAAGATGGTAGGCTGGGTGGCGCTCTGGCTTTGGACTTTTCGGACATTCAACAAAATAGCTGGCCGTTAATTGAAAAAATCTATGCCGATGGAATTTATCGAGAGCGATACAATGCCTACCTTCTAGAGGTTATCGGGCTTGCCTTCGAAACAACCGCCACTCAGTACCTCTATGACACTTATTCGAATTTGGTCGAACCCTATGCAACGACCGAAGAAGCGGGGTACTCCTTCCTAAATGGAGCGAACGACTTCTACGATGCCGTTACTGAATTAAAGGCTCATGCAAACAGTCGTAATGCGGCCGTTGAGACATACTTGAATGGACAATAGTTTTTGATCCCTTTAGAGAAGAGAGAGTGTGTGTATACAGCGCCTTTCTGGTATTTGTTCCCGTCAGCTAACGTCATAAAGCATGCTCCCTGTACAAAAGGGCTTTGACCCCTTTTACAGTGCTTTATATAGACAACCCCTTTAGACATAATTTTTGCTTGCCAAAACACCGACCAATACTGTATTAATAAGTAATACAGACAATTTTTGGAGCAGGTGCCATGTCTAGAAATACAAGCGTCACCCTCGGTAATCATTTCTCAGCATTTGTAGATGAGAAGATTGAAGCAGGACGATTTGAATCAACTAGTGAAGCCGTTCGCGCAGGCCTTAGACTACTTGAGCAACAAGAAGCGCAAATTGATTTGCTCAGAAAAAAACTAGCCAAGGGAGAAGCGCAATTGGATAGAGGTGAAGGCGACGATGGCGAGCAATTTATGCGCGATCTAATAGCCTAATGGTGAAATATACCCTTTCACCGCAAGCTCAAAGCAGCTTGCAAGACATTCGAGCTTACACGCTAGAGAATTTTGGCAAGCAGCAAACTACCGCTTATCTTAAGATGCTGCAAAAGCATATGAAAGACCTTGCTGCTTCACCGGCCAAGGGCAAAGAAAGAAACGCAACGAGATCAAGGCTGACTATTACAGCTCCTTTATCGGGTCGCATACTATTTACTACCGTATTGCTGATACTCATATCGATGTTATTGATGTGCTACACCAAAGTATGGAGCCTATGCGGCATTTGATATAAACCCCGAAAGTAAGAAGCCACGCTACACTCTGTCAAATAAGGGTTTCGAACCTTCGACCGCTCGGTTCACAGCAGCCCCAATTAAATAAAATAATATTTTAAATCAATAAGTTAATGTTCCCAGCCCTCACCTATTAACTCGTTAAAACCCGCAAATCATCGCCAGGATAGAAAATAGCTCTACACGCAATCTGCTGTTGAGTAAGTAGCAGACGTTAATCATCCCAAAGAATACAGTGCGCTATTGTCCGAACTCAACCCAAAGAGGGCATAATTCAAAATGGCCTTCTGCCCCCCCCCCCCCAAGAGTAGTAATTCTAGCTATCTTTTATACCGCAGATCAGGATCCTCTCGATATATCTCAGAGGAAAACCGCGCAAGCCATTGATTTTTATAGGCAATCAATTATGATCAGGGAAAAGGGGTTAATAATAGGTATGAGTGTATTTCTATGCGCATCTTACCAAACGTAATTCTGCAACCCCTTGAATTGAAAGTAAACGCGTTGAAATTACTGCTTTGGCTCCTGAAGTAGTGAAGCACTGTGGTCGAGATTTTTGAATATACTAACAGGGTACAAATGAAACACAGCCTAAAGCTCAAGTATTGCTACTCACCTCCAATCTAGTGGCGATTAAGATGAAGGTAGTATGCAAGTTCCCATTAATAACGGCATACAGGGCTTCTAGGGTTTAATCTGCTGCGATGTTAAGTAAATAAAATATGACCCTAAATCCTTCGCTTTCCCATATACCGGCTATTCAGGGGCTTCGTGCAATCGCGGTCACCTTGGTTGTTCTAGCCCACGCTAAAGTTGAATTATTTTCCGGTGGCTTCGTTGGTGTTGATATTTTCTTTGTGCTTTCAGGGTATTTGATAACGGGCGTACTTCTGAAAGAGAAAGAAGTTACGGGTAACATTCAGTTGGCGAAATTTTTTTCTCGCAGAATGAAGCGACTTCTTCCAGCCGTACTCGTTGTTGTCGCAGTAACTGCAGTGCTAGCAAAATTGATACTGTCTAACTATGAACTGTTGGAGCAAACGCAGTCAATGCTCTATGCCGTCAGCTGGCTCAGTAATATATTCTTTGCATTCTCGGAAACTAACTATTTTTCCAGTTTAAGACTTAACGATTTATACCTTCACACCAATAATAAGTTCTTTATATTTTAATAAAGATAGTAAAGGTACTAATGAATTGCTAACAAATATTCTGTTTTTCCTATAAACCTCAAAAATATTGAAGAAAATATCATAAACATTAACATAGTTAATATTCCAAAAAAACGTTTAGC
>CAYNZI010000097.1:0-7728 GCA_964401565.1 uncultured Spongiibacteraceae bacterium | reverse complement strand
ATAACCCCAAAGACTTAAAAAAATAACAAATATTCGAATATGTATGATTTGTTTGGACTTAAATGTGGAGGATACAAAAAAGCAGCTAACGAGTGTTTCGTTAACTGCTTGATTTTGTTGATAATAGTGGTAGCGAGAAGTGGATTTGAACCACTGACCCCATCATTATGAGTGATGTGCTCTAACCAACTGAGCTACCTCGCCACGATCGTTTAATCTGCAACAGTGTTGATGTCGAGACTAAAAGAGGCGCGTATTCTGGCGATTTGGCCAGCGACTGTCAAGAGCGTTTGATGATTTTGGTGGCTGGTGTTACACATTAAATTTAAAGTGAATAACGTCACCGTCCTTGACGATGTAGTCTTTTCCTTCAAGGCGTAGCTTTCCGGCTTCTTTGGCACCCTGTTCGCCTGAGAACTCAACAAAATCATCGTAAGAAACAACTTCGGCCTTGATGAAACCCCGTTGGAAATCAGTGTGGATAACACCTGCAGCCTGCGGGGCTGTTGCTCCGATAGGAATTGTCCACGCGCGAACTTCCTGTACTCCGGCGGTGAAATAGGTCTGCAGCCCCAACAGTTCATAACCTGCGCGGATAACTCGGTTTAGCCCCGCCTCTTCCATGCCCAGGTCTTCGAGAAATTCTGCTTTTTCTGCCTCATCAAGTTCGGCGATTTCAGATTCCAGTTTGTTGCATATAGGGACGAGTGCGGCGTTCTCTGCGGCTGCGATTTCACGGACAACGTCGAGGAGTGGGTTATCTTCAAAGCCGTCTTCATCAACGTTGGCAATATACATCGTGGGCTTTGTCGTTAACAAATGCAGGCTGGGGAGGATTTCACGTTCAGTCTCGCTGAGTGATAGCGATCGTACCGAAATACCTTCTTCCAGATGGGGGATCAGTTTTTCGATCAATGCTTTTTGTGCGGCGGCTTCTTTGTCACCACCTTTAGCGTTGCGGGTGACTCTTTGCAGTTGTTTCTCAACGCTATCCAGATCGGCTAACGCCAATTCCATATTAATGATTTCGATATCATTGGCAGGATCAATCTTGTTGGCAACGTGGATGACGTTTTCATTGACAAAGCAGCGGACGACATGGGCTATGGCGTCGGTTTCGCGGATGTTCGCCAAGAATTGATTGCCCAGGCCCTCTCCTTTGGAGGCACCTTCAACCAAGCCTGCAATGTCGACAAACTCCATTGTGGTTGGAACGACGCGTTCAGGATTGACGATCTCGGCCAATTTATCCTGGCGGGGGTCTGGAATAGGTACAATGCCCGAGTTGGGTTCTATGGTGCAGAATGGAAAGTTTTCTGCATCAATTCCCGCTTTTGTTAAGGCATTAAATAATGTGGACTTGCCGACATTAGGTAATCCAACAATACCGCAATTAAATCCCATGTTTCTTCTCTCTCTACGCTTTAAATGTGTGCAAGTAATTCATTGCTTTGGACCAGTCGCCCGCGACAGCATCGGGTAGGGCGCGAATGGCTTCGTCGATGATGTCTTCCATTTTTCTGTGTTCTGTCGCCGGCGCTTTGTTCAGCACATATCCAGTCACTTTGTCGGCGGAACCGGGATGGCCGATACCTATTCTCAGCCGGTGGAAATTTTTGTTGTTGCCACAGCGAGAAATAATGTCTCTCAAACCGTTGTGACCACCGTGACCACCTCCTTGTTTGAGTCGTGCTGTTCCTACGTCGATATCGAGTTCGTCGTGGGCCACGAGAATGTCTTCAACAGGCACTTTATAAAACTGGCACATGGCGGCTACGGCTTGACCGCTGCGATTCATGAAGGTAGTGGGAATTAATAGTCTTACGTCGTCGCCGTTGAGCTGAATGCGACCTGTAACGCCAAAAAACTTGGCTTCTTGTTTTAACGGGCAACCTTGTTGGCGAGCGAGTTCCTTGACGAATATCGCGCCGGCATTGTGGCGGGTCTCGTCGTATTCTCGTCCGGGGTTACCCAGGCCTACTATAAGTTTAATAGTGCTCAATGTTTTGCAGCCTCTTTTTTTGGAGACTCTGCGTCAATACAGATATTTAATAATAATCAGATAGTAAAATGGGGACAAAGTCCCCATTGATAAAGCAGTGAGTGCCGAGGAGCTCAGCACGCTAGCTAACCAATTCACCAGGCAATAGAATTACCCGGAAATTGGTTCGCCTGACGTTATTACTCGTCGCTGCTCTCTTCAGTTTCTGCCGCATCATCATCGACAGGAGTTTCTTCATCAGCTTCGTCACCGCCACCACGTGGAGCATTCACGGCTGAAACCAGCAAATCGTGGTCTTCGCCGTGAGACAGTGCAACACTTTCTACACCTTTAGGTAAGATCAGGTCAGACAAGTGAACGTTGTCGCCAACTTTCAGTGCTTCCATATTCACTTCGATATATTCAGGCAGGTCCTTAGGTAGGCAGCTGACTTCGATATCATTTAGTGCATGTGACACCGAGCCACCTTCCGTTTTAACACCGTGGCAGGTTTCTTCGTTAGTGAAGTGAAGCGGTACGTGCATGGTGATTTTTATTTTTGCGCTAACGCGCAAGAAATCAACGTGCATGATGGTTTCTTTCGCTGGGTGGCGTTGCATATCTTTAATAACAACTTGCTCAGCTTTACCGTCGAGGTTCAAATCAACCAGGCTGGTAAAAAAAGCTTCATTCTCAGCCAGTTTTACAATGGAGTTCATAGCAAAAGTAATCGGTGTTGGTTTGTTTTTACCACCGTAGACAATTCCTAGAACTCTGTTTTCCAGACGACGCAGGCGGCGGCTCGCACCTTTCCCTAAGTCGTTTCTGGTTTCTGCATCTAACGTAAATTCGCCGGACATATTAAGTCTCCTTTAAATAGCGAAACACACCATTGCCTGCGACCAGCGAAGGGTGTGAAGTGAGGAAGAATCCGTTGCCGGATTATTCCGTGTTGTGCCCTTATCTAAACAGGGCGCTGATTGATTCTTCATTGCTTACTCTGCGGACCGACTCAGCCAATAAATTGGCCATCGTCAATACGCGGATTTTTTCACAGGCTTCGGCTTCTTTTGTTAGCGGAATGGTGTCCGTAACAACGAGCTCATCCAGTTCGGAATTATTCAGGTTGTCGAGGGCTTTGCCCGAAAGTACAGGGTGGGTACAGTAGGCGACAACCTTTTCGGCGCCATTTTCTTTCAGCGCGGCGGCCGCTTTACATAGCGTGCCGGCGGTATCGACCATGTCATCGACCAGTACGCAGGTTCGACCTTGGACTTCGCCGATGATATGCATGACCTGAGCTTCATTTGCCTGCGGGCGACGTTTATCAATGATCGCCAAATCGCAATCGTCCAGCTGCTTGGCAATAGCGCGAGCTCTTACAACACCGCCGATATCCGGTGAAACCACGACCATGTTAGTATAATTTTGATTGTTGATATCGTCGAGCAGTACCGGTGAGCCGTAGATGTTGTCTACAGGCACGGCGAAGAAGCCCTGAATTTGTTCGGCGTGCAGGTCGACTGTTAATACTCTGTCTACGCCTACACCTGTCATCATGTCTGCAACGACTTTGGCACTGATAGGAACACGTGACGACCTTACTCGGCGGTCTTGCCTGGCGTAACCAAAATAAGGAACAACCGCTGTAATACGGCCGGCAGAAGAGCGACGCATGGCGTCGATCATGACGATCAGCTCCATTAGGTTGTCGTTGGTAGGCTGACAGGTCGACTGGATAATGAAAACGTCTGCACCGCGTACGTTTTCATTGATCTCTATGGCTATTTCGCCATCGCTAAATTGACTGACATCAGCGTCACCTAGAGGCAGATGTAATTGCGCTGCTACATCTTTGGCCAGGGCGGGATTGGCGTTACCAGTGAAAACCATTAATTTAGACACGATACATTCCTGCTTTGTTGCAATGCAAATATTGTGAGTTCGATTGAATCGGTGCAGTCGCTGTGGAAGGGGCTATAGCAAAGACGTTGCTCGAGCATTGCCTGCTGCCCTTGCCGTCAGCCAAAAAATGCTTTTTGAACTCGGTCGAAAAATTGTTTCTATGATCAGCTGTCAAAATCGATGTTTTGTTTTGACAGCTGATTTTCTATATGGCTGGGGCGAGAGGATTCGAACCTCTGAATGCCAGGATCAAAACCTGGTGCCTTGCCGCTTGGCGACGCCCCAATAAACTGTGTATCAAACGTGTGTATTGATTACAGGTTTAAGGCGAGATGGCTGGGAGACACATCCACACCTTTGGCAATAAAACCTTGTAATCCTGCTGGTAACTCGCAAAAAACCTTTTGTGCTGACTGTCTATCTGAAAAGTCAGTATAAACGCAGGCACCCGTACCAGTAAGCCGAGCTGGTCGATTGTTAGCGCTGTGCTCAGTTAGCCACGTTAACGCCGTATCGACTTGCGGATATAGCTTTCTAACAACTTGCTCGCAGTCGTTGAAAGTACCCTGCTCGAAAAAGGCGGCCATTGTGATGGGAGAGGTGTTCCGTGTCAATTGTTTGTGGGAAAATATTTCAGCCGTTGATACTTCGCAATCCGGCTTTATGACCAGGTACCAAGTTTCAGCAATATCAAGAGCTTGCAGTTGTTCTCCAATACCTTCTGCCCAGGCAGAGTGGCCTCTGACAAACACCGGCACGTCGGCACCCAGTTGCAGGCCCATTTCAGCGAGGTGGTCGACGGTGAGATGCAGTTTCCACAGTTGATTAAGGGCTAGCAGGGTGGTGGCGGCATTGGAGCTTCCTCCGCCTATGCCTCCGCCCATTGGCAGCACTTTGTCTAATTCGATATCAGCCCCGCAGGTTTTCGGCGTGTGTTGCTGCAGTAGGCGTGCAGCTTTCACGATAAGGTTGTTGTCATGGGTGACACCGGGGATGGCCGGGTTGAGGGTGATCAGATTATCGTCGCGTTGGGTAAATCGCAATGTATCGCCATAATCCAGCAATTGGAATACGGTTTGCAACAGGTGATAGCCGTCATCTCTAACGCCGGTGATATGTAACATTAGGTTAAGTTTGGCGGGTGATAGTAGGCTGAGGGTGTTCATAGTCTTGAGCAGTCGGGTTGCAGTTGCCATTGCTTGATGATTAAGGTGATTTTAAGGGGGTCTTGCGATGCCACTATTTTAGTCGGCAACTGATAATCATCAACTGTTTTTAGTCTTGGAAAGCTTAACTGCCAGTCGCTTTGTTGGAAGCCGGCAAGTTGATTCTGAGCGGTATAGCTAAGCATGGGTGAGGGAATGCCTCGCAGCCAGTAGAGCAATTCGGTCACCGGGAAAGACCAGCCCAATTGCCGTGACAATAACTGTTCAGCATTGCGGGCTTGGGAGGTGTGGCTGTCGGCGGTTTCGAGGTTGGCCAGTTTGTCGTTGCCAAATAGATGCGCGGCACCTTGGCCAAAGGGACCGGTTACCCGGATGTCGTAATCGTCTCCACACTGCAGCCAATTCAAATAGGCGCTATGGGCTTCTTTGCCGTCTTTTAAGCCGATTTTTCCTTTGATATACCAGTTGCTGATGTTGATGTTTTCCGCCCGTTGGGTGGGGGTAAGTGGTGTTTGTGGCGTATTGCTACAGGCAGATATCACTATGACGGCGATAAGCGTCAGGGCTTTCTGTCTGGATAAGGTCCCTGCTTGTTCGAGAAATTGCCCCATGTTAATGCTTGTCTTCACGGGTGGATGTTGGTGGCAGGCTTGAGGCCGGCGTATCAGTCTCTGGTGTCAGCCGCTGGATTGTTTCACGCAGGATGACGCTGTCGGGGGTGTCTTTGAGCGCTTGTCGCCAGATGGCCAGGGCTTGGTCGGTTTCCCCCAGTTTCCATAGTACCTCGCCCAAATGGGCAGAGACTTCGTGGTCGGGAAAGGACGAGTGCGCTTGAGATAATAATTCAAGTGCTTGTGGTAAATTCCCGCGTCGGTATTCGACCCAGCCGAGGCTATCCATGATGGCCGGTTCATTGGGTTTGGCGGCAAGCGCGCGGCCAATTAGCTGGTAGGCCTCGTCTAGCCGATCCGTCCTATTGGCTAGCACATAACCCAGGGCGTTGAGGGCTGTCGCATTGTTGGGCTCCTGTGCAATAATTTCCAGGAGGTCTTGTTCCATCAGTGCCAGATTACCCATTCTTTCGCTAAGCATAGACCGTGCGTAGAGTAGGCTTGCTTGCTTGGGTGACTGCACCATGGCTTCGCTCAGTAAGTTGTGAGCGCCTTCCAGATTTGAGTTATTGAGCAGCAAGTTGGACTCCAGCAGATAGAGTCGAATGGTATGTTCGGGGTATTGTTGTCGCAAGTGTTGAATGTGATCCCGGGCCATGTCAAATTGGTCTTGCCGAACGTAGAGATGGGTAATGCGGCTGATGGCCGCTAGAAAATCTGTGCCGGGAATGACTTTTTTATAGTGGTCAATTGCTGTGCTGTGCGTTGCTGACTGCTCGGCAAGTTGGCCGAGATAAAAGTTGGCTTCGTTGTTGCGTTTTTCTGTTTGTAGCAAGCGATTAAAATAGTTGTTGGCGTCGTTAATTTCACCCGTCTCTTTACTGATAAGGCCGAGAGACAATAGTAAGTCTGCATCGTTGGGCGCGGAATTGAGTAATATTTCAAACTGTGTTTTGGCCAGCGGGATGTTGTCTTTCATTAGCATGCGGGCGTACTGCAGTCGCAGGCGACGATTTTCCGGGTGACTTTCCAGAACTTGCTGCAATCGAGTGAAGGCCTCCTCGTCTCGGTTTAGTTGCTGCAATAGCCGAGCTTCCACGACAATCGCATGTAAATTGTCGCTGTTAGTGTTTAGTACCTGTTGGATTGTCGCAAGTGCGGGTTCGATTTCTCCTCGCTGCTGCTGTAGTAATGACTTGGCTGTGAGTAATTGAGCGTTATTGGGGTGAGTGATTAGCAGTTGTTCAAAGCGCTGTGCAACAGTATCTTGCGTTGTTGTTGGCAGTTGCAGTGTGCTTGCGGCAATAGCGGCAAAATTGGTGTTACCTTCTTTCTCTAGTACGGTGATCATGTATTCAAGCGCTTCTATGGGCCGCTGGTTTTTGGCCAGTAGGGTTGCTGCCGTGTAGAGGGCTTCGATGTTGTCAGGGTCTAATTCCACCCAAAGTTGCGACGCATCCAGTGCGGCTTTGTCAGCATGAAGATATTGGGCGAGCCTGGTGGCCCTGGCCGTCACTCCAATATCTCTGGTCTGGTGAGCTTGCTGCAAATAGTTACCCAGGGCTAAATCGTAGCGGTTTCTCCTGGTGGCAAATTCCGCGACCAGCAGATCGTAAAAACTGTCGTCTGGGAATGGCCGCGTTGGTGTTTCAATGTCTTCCAGGGTCTCTGCAGTTGTGGTTTCCAGCTGCTCTGTAGCGGCGGCGGGAATGGTTGTATCTTCCGGGATACCGCTACAGGCAGAGAGTAAAAATAGAACTAGCGATACAGTGGCCAGAGGTCCTGCTGGCACGGCTAAAAAAACTCGATTCATACAACGTTGATCCTGTGGTTAGGCCGCTATGATGACATAAAGCGTACACTAGAGTAAGCGATGAAGGCAGTCGTGTGTTTGCTTTGGGACGAGGCGCACTATCGTTATTCTGCGATGGTGATGCTAATAGATCCACTTTTGCTGCTTAACTTGATAGAATTGGCCGATTTTTCGTGATGGCTAATGGCGCGCCCCTTGTTTTTACTGGGAATATTGCGTTGTTGGGCTTCATTACAGCGGTGGTATTGACCG
>CAYNZI010000096.1:0-7735 GCA_964401565.1 uncultured Spongiibacteraceae bacterium | reverse complement strand
GATTGCAAAACCGTTTTTGTAACAGCGCGAGGAGTGATAGTTGCACCGGTAAACTGATCGAATGCACCTTTGTCCTTTTTTACTTTCCACTGTTTTATGGTGGGATTGACGAGCGACTTATTGGCAAAATTGTCTATCCAGTCGCTCTTTTTTCTATCAATGGCATCGCCAAGTCCGGGTGTTTCGCGATGGGACAAAATTCTTACTCCTGCGACAGAGCCATCGATATTTACGCCAATGATCATATCGATATCTCCGGAATACCCATCGCGTGCTGTAGCGGGAAAAATGACCGCGACTGGAACATTATCTTGCCGCGCTATGTAATAGTGTTTTTCAGATCTGAGTCCCAGCAGAGCTTGGTTATCAATCGTATAGGCGTCATCCAGCATGGCGTTATTGTGCCGGGACCTGGGAATGATTTCCAGCAGAGCCTGCTCTTCAGCGATACGAATATTTTGTTGTATTTTTTCTTTTGATCCAAGAAAAGTGCCAGCAATAATCGCCGTACTGACAAGCGCAAATAAGCCTAGCAATATGGCGTTGCGAGCAATGGCTTCTCCTAGCATGGCTATTGATCTCCCTCTTGCGTGCGACGCTCTTTTTTGGCATGGCCATAGGTACGGGGTTGGGTGTAGTGATCCAATAACGGTGCCGCGAAATTCATCAATAGCACAGAGAATGCCATCGCGTCGGGGTAATTACCCCACAGCCGAATCAAGTAGAGTAATACACCGATAAGAGCGCCATAGATAACCTTGCCTCTATTTGATGCGGCCGAGGTCACAGGGTCAGTGACAATAAAAAAGGCACCGAGCATGGTTGCTCCACTGAGAAGGTGGAAAAGGGGTGATCCACCGGATGCAGAGCTACCACTGTCATAGAAAAAAGTCGACATAATCGTCAAAGACACCAGCATACTCAATGGTGCGTGCCAGGTGAAAACGCGTTGGGTCAGTAGGAAAAGTCCACCCGCCAAAAATCCAATGTTTGCCCATTCCCAGCCCAGTCCACCCCATTGGCCAAACTGAGGGAATTTGATCCACAGATCCTCCAGGGTCAAGGTCGAGTTTTGTTTGAGTATGTCTAATGGTGTTGCCATTGTAATGCCATCAAGGCTGAATATTGGCAATGCATCGCGACCGGAAAAAAGCACAGTAATTGACTCAATGAAAGAGGGTAACTGGCCGTCATACGCTTGTCTGGGTGCGGCCCAGGTCGTCATTTCCATTGGGAAAGATATCAGCAGGACAACATAGCCGACCATCGCAGGGTTAAACGGGTTGTAGCCCATACCGCCATACAGATGTTTGGCTATCAAAACGGAAAATACGATCCCCACGGTAATCAACCACCAGGGCGAATATGGGGGTATTGAAATTGCCAATAACACGGCAGTAACCAGAACGCTGAAGTCACTTAGGTAGAATTTAATCGGTCGTTTGCGCAATGCAAGTGCGAGCGCTTCAACGCATATAGCGGCAATCGATGCCCACACAATATTTAGCAAAACGCCCCAGCCAAAATGCCAATAGAGCGCAAGCACACCAGGTATTGTCGCAAACAATACAAGCTTCATAACCTTTGCTGTATTGAGCGGTCCTGAGGTGTGGGGCGATGTTATATTAAGCAGTGCCATGTCGTTTTATTCAGCTGATGGAATTAGGGTTGATTGTGACTGGTTTCTTGAAACTGTTGATAAGCTTCGTTGGCGTCTGCCAGTTTCAGTTCCAATTTGGTAACAGTATTGGCCAAAAGCTCAATATGTTCACCGTTGTTTTGCTTTTCTATGGTCAATTTTTGTTGAGCTTTTTCCAGTCGTTTAGTAATGGCAGTAACAGCATTGTTCAAGCGCTCTTCATCGGTCATGCTGGAGGCCGCATCTCTCTTTGCGAGGGCTTTGGCGATTGCATCTTGTGCGGCGTCACCGGTTAACAGGTTTTTTTCTGCTGACATGGATATGCTGGTAGGCGTACTGGAATCTCCTGGCAATACTGGGTTGTCGGTATTGAAGACATCGAGCTCTTGTTTCGCCTTGAGGTATTTACTGTTGGTTTTTTCAACACCGGTTCGAAACGCTTCAATGTGCTCTGAGTTTTCTTGTTCCGCCTGCAGTAACTTTCCCCTGGCGGTGAGTAGTCGTTTTTCTATATTGGCCAGCGTTTGTTCCAGGCCTCCTCTAGAGAGGGGCTCGGTTGTTTTTCCGGCGGTTGGTCGAGCTAGGTCAATAGCCGCCTTTTTTGCTTTAGCGCGGTCTATCGCGGCCTGTATGGGGTCGGTTTTGTCGTTGTCGCGAGCGCGCGCTTTTGCCGCCAATTTACGCGCGTTGCGTTTAGCCTCTTTCTCCGCCTCCTGTCGTTCTAGCCTTTCCTGCCGGGCTTCAAAACGCAGTTTGGACTGCTCTGCTTTTATCGCGTTTTGTTTCAGTTCGCGAATATCGGCTTTTGATGCGCGGTAATATTGCACTAACGGGATGTTGCTGGGGCAGGCGTAGGAGCAAGCCCCGCATTCAATACAATCCGTGAGGTTGTGAGCTTCCAGTTTTTCGTATTCCTTTCCTCTGGAAAACCAATACAGTTGTTGCGGCAGTAGTGAGACTGGACAAACTTCGGCACACATCCCGCAGCGTATACAGGCCTGCGATGGAGTTGGTAGTGGTAGCTCATCGGCGGTGGGCGCCAGAATACAATTACTGGTTTTTACAACAGGCACATCCACGTTGTCGAGTGTGAATCCCATCATGGGTCCGCCCATGATTAAGCGAGAACATTTTTTTTGATGAAAACCGCATAGATCGAGTAAATAGCTCACGGGTGTGCCCAGTAATACCTCGTAGTTGGTATTGCGTTCACAGGCGTCTCCGGTGACGGTTGTAACACGGGATATCAGTGGTTCACCGTGGGCAATTGCGCGATAAATAGCGACAGTAGTTCCAATGTTCTGGCAGACAACACCAACGTCCGCTGGTAGGCCTCCCGCGGGAACTTCTCTGCCGGTTAATATCTGGATCAGTTGCTTTTCGCCGCCGGATGGATATTTTGTAGGAAAGCTTACAATATTGATATCACTGCCTTCGGCCGCTAATTGTAATGCGGCAAGTGCTTCAGGCTTATTGTCTTCAATACCGATCAAGGTTTCTTTAACTGGATTAATCAGGTGTCTGAGTATTTCTATTCCCGCGACAATGTCATTCGCACGTTCTCGCATTAGACGGTCGTCGGCGGTTATGTAAGGCTCGCATTCCGTACCGTTGATAATGAGTGTTTCGACGGTTTGCTCGTCACGAACGTTTAGTTTTACGGCGCTGGGGAAACCGGCTCCTCCCATCCCTGCGATTCCAGCATTGCGAATATGCTTTAAGAGTTCGTTTTCCCCCGTGTTGAGATAGTTTTCGACACCCTGGTGCTGAACCCACTGATCATTGCCGTCAGGTTTGAGAATGATGCAGGGTGCTGACATCGTGGATGGGTGTGGAACGGGATAGTTTTGTATTGCAACAATTTCCCCTGATGTTGACGCGTGTACTGGTACCGATACCAGACCCTTGGCCTCGGCAATCATTTCACCTTTCAGTACTTTTTGACCCACGCCAACGATGGCAACGGCGGGAGTGCCGATATGTTGTGACAGGGGGAATACTAATTGTTCAGGTATGCCAGCGGATTCAATGGGTCGCTGATTAGACTGGCTTTTATTCTCTTGTGGGTGGATGCCACCGTGTATACCCCATACTTTTCTCACGCGGCTACCTCCTTGTTAGTGGTGCGGTCGGTGGCAATGATTTCGGCAGGTTTCGGTAAGTCCCAGTGCCAGGATTGCAGGGTGGTTTCAATCGGCAGCATATCGATACAATCAACAGGACAAGGTTCAACGCAGAGGTCGCAGCCGGTACATTCACTGACAATGACGGTATGCATTTGCTTGGCGGCGCCCAGTATTGCATCCACTGGACACGCTTGAATACACTTAGTACAACCGATGCATTCATCTTCGCGAATATAGGCGACAGTTTTAACATTTTCCTCACCGTGTTCAGCATCAAGGGGCAGGGCTTCAACATCTAACAGGTCTGCCAGTGCTTGAATAGTGGACTCGCCACCAGGAGGGCATTTATTGATGGCTTCGCCGTTGGCGATGGCTTCAGCATAAGGTCTGCAGCCAGGATAACTGCATTGTCCACATTGTGTTTGCGGCAACAGAGATTCTACTTGGTCCGCTATTGGGTCCCCTTCAGTTTTGAACTTTACTGCAGCAAAACCTAATAGGCCGCCGAAAAGTATTCCTAATACGAGCAATGCTAGCAGCGCGGCAAGAAACGGATATTGGGTGATAAATTCAGTCACTGTTTGCTATACCAGTCCCGCGAAGCCCATAAAGGCCAGTGACATGAGGCCCGCAGTAATCATTCCTATAGCGGCTCCTTTAAAAGGTGCGGGCACATCAGCAATAGCGAGGCGCTCTCGCATGGCGGCAAACAAAATCAATACCAGTGAAAAACCGATTGCAGCGCCGAACCCGTAAAGGGCAGATTCAAGAAAATTGTGTTGTTTGTTAATATTGAGCAACGCAACACCCAGTACGGCGCAATTAGTCGTGATGAGCGGTAGAAATACCCCCAGAACTTTATAAAGCATGGGGCTGGTTTTACGAACGACCATTTCGGTAAACTGTACGACAACAGCGATAACTAAAATAAATGAAATGGTTTTCAGATATTCAAGCCCTAACGGCAATAGCAGCCAGTTATAGGTGAGCCAGCTGACAATTGATGCCAGAGTTAGAACAAAGGTCGTTGCGCTGGACATGCCTATCGCGGTTTCCAGCTTATTGGATACGCCCATAAAAGGGCAGAGGCCAAGAAATTGCACCAGCACAAAATTGTTGACCAGAATAGCGCCAATCAGAAGCAGGAAGTAATCTGCGAGCATAGTAACAATCCGTCCGTTATTTTACTTTCATTCCGGGTTTGGCGCCTTCGTGGGGTTCCAGTAGCCAGATGTCTTTTCCACCGGGACCAGCGGCTAGCACCATGCCTTCCGACATGCCGAATTTCATTTTTCGTGGTTCAAGGTTAGCAACCATCACCGTCAGCTTGCCAACGAGGTCTTCCGGCGAATACGCTTCCTTGATACCAGAAAATACCTGTTTGATGTCATCGTCACCCAAACTCAGAGTGAGCTGAAGTAGCTTGTCCGCGCCTTGTACATATTCGGCAGCAACTATCTCAACAATCCGTAAGTCGATTTTGGCGAAGTCGTCAAAATTGATAGTGCTGGGTGGTTGTTTTTGAGCCGTCTGTTTTTTCGCAGGTTTTTGCGCCTTGGCCTGACTTTGCGTGCTTGCTGCAACCATGGCAGCGACATTATCTTTGTCGATACGCGTCATTAGGGCTTTGAATGGGCTGATTTGATGATTCAGTAATGGCGTTAATTCTCCATTCCAGTTCAGGTCTGCATTGAGGAATGAGGAGGCTTTCTCGGCAGTGACCGGCAGTACCGGTTGCAGGTATATCATGATAAGACGAAACAAATTGATGCATTGTGATGCGACATCAACAACGCGTTGTTCTTTTCCGTCTTCCTTGGCAAGCTTCCATGGCTCCTGACTGTCAAAATACTCATTGGTGGTGTCGGCCAAAGCCATAATCTCTCGTATGGCCTTACTGTATTCACGTCGTTCGTATAGCTCGGCAATTTCCTTGCCTTTAGTGACGGACTGTAGCCAGAGTTCGGGGTTGGCGAGGGTCGGTGACATGACGCCATCGGCCCCTTTGGTAATGAATTTTGCCGATCGCGACGCGATGTTAACAACTTTGCCCACCAGATCGGAATTTACTCGCTGTACGAAGTCTTCCAGGTTTAAATCAATGTCGTCAATAGATGCCGATAGTTTGGCGGCGTAGTAATAGCGTAAATATTCTGCGTCCAGGTGGTCAAGGTAGGTCGATGCCATGATAAAGGTGCCGCGTGACTTCGACATTTTCTGGCCGTTGACGGTAATGAAACCGTGAGCAAAGATGGCCGTCGGCTTTCTATAACCGGCTGAATGGAGCATTGCAGGCCAGAATAAGCCGTGAAAGTTGATAATATCCTTGCCGATAAAGTGATAGAGCTCGGCCTTGGAGTCAGCCCCCCAGTAGTCGTTAAAGTCGAGGCCGCTGCGATTGCAGTAGTTTTGAAAGCTGGCCATGTATCCAATCGGTGCATCAAGCCACACATAGAAATATTTTCCAGGGGCGTCAGGAATCTCAAAGCCAAAATACGGCGCGTCACGAGAAATGTCCCAATCTTGTAATCCGGCTTCCAGCCATTCGTTTAGTTTGTTACTGATTTCTTTTTGCAGACTGTCACCGGTCGTCCATTCCTTTAAAAATTCTTCGAAGTCCGGTAAGGTGAAAAAATAGTGAGTGGAGGTTTTTTCGACAGGTGTGGCGCCAGAAATCGCTGATTTCGGATCGATCAAGTCAGCTGGACTATAGGTGGCGCCACAGGCTTCACAGTTGTCACCGTATTGATCTTCAGTCTTACATTTAGGGCAGGTTCCTTTGATGTAGCGATCGGCCAGGAACAATTCTTTTTCCGGATCGTAAAGCTGCAGAATCTCACGGCTGGCTATATGGCCGTTATCCCTCAGTTTCAAATAGATTTTTTCTGAAAAGTGTTTATTTTCTTCAGAGTGTGTTGAATGATAATTATCAAAGCTGATTAAAAATCGGTCAAAATCTTTTTCATGCTCTGCCTGTATATTAGCAATTTGTTGTTCCGGGCTTATGCCGTTTTTTTCTGCCGTCAACATAATGGCCGTTCCATGAGCGTCGTCTGCGCAGACGTAAATACAATCATTGCCTCTTTGACGCTGGTACCTAACCCATATGTCGGTCTGAATGGTTTCCAGTAAATGCCCCAGGTGCAGGGGGCCATTGGCATATGGCAGAGCGCTGGTAACCAATATTTTTCGTGCTGGATTTAGGGGGTTGTTAACGAGCATAACTGTTTGTATTACCAAGATTAGTTGTCAGGGCCGACTGCCAAGAATAAAAGGGCGACACTATAGCTGTTTTGTGCGGTTTTTTCATTATCAAACTGACGCTAAGATCCGGTTTAAGCTGTTATTTTTGAGCTTAAACCAGTATCCGATTAAAATACTTGGTTTTGATCGCCGGCGATAGCTGTAGAATGGCCTGCAATTAATCCCTGCGCCGGTTCAGCAAAGGGGATATTTGTTCTTTCAATTGTTGATAATGGTTTGAATTCATAGGAAAAGCGATGCCCGAAGTCACGCAAGTAGATGTAGAAAAAGCCCTAAAAGATTACCTAATTCCCCATGTGGGCATAAATATACCTGTTGCCGATGTGATCCAGTCGATTTCTCTTGAGAGCGGTCGTGCCCATGTTGCTATCGCATTGGGGTTTCCCGCCGCATCAATCACGGCGAAAATCCGCGATGATATTGTTGCATTACTCACCCGTGTGCCAGGAATTGACGCGGTGACGGTGGATATCAGTTGCGCTGTATTATCGGCTAAGCCCCAGCGCGATATTCGCAGTATGGAAAAGGTTAAAAACATTGTCGCGGTCGCATCGGGTAAGGGAGGGGTGGGCAAATCTACAACAGCGGTTAATCTTGCTTTGGCGTTGGCAGCTGAGGGAGCGAAAGTCGGTTTATTGGATGCTGATATCTATGGCCCCAGTCAGCAAATGATGTTGGGTGTTGACGCCAGCCAGCGACCTGAACA
>CAYNZI010000095.1:7225-7764 GCA_964401565.1 uncultured Spongiibacteraceae bacterium | reverse complement strand
GTCGCCGTTATCATCAAACAACACCTCTTCACCGGTAAGTTCGTCGCGCTTAATACCACCATTGGCAGCCAAAGCAGAGCCTGGAGCACACTCAGACAGCCCTTGCAGCTCAAGTAATACATGCGGCATACCTACATCTTTAAAGACGCGGTTATTGACACCATAAGGCCTACTAGGATCAGCGTAAAAGGTGCGCAAATAGGTATAAAGCCAATCAGTACCACGCGCCCTGGCAACCAGAGTCAAATCAGGTGGCGCTGCGCCGAACCACTTTTTAGCCATGGCTTCAGGCATCGCATTTTCCATCAGGTCACCGACTCTGTTGGTGCCTTCGATCTGGTTAGACATCCCTTCAAATTTGAGATGAGACTGAAATAACGCCAAAGGCACACCAATATCATTGGCAGTACGCTCGTAACGAGCGTACTTCATTGAGTGGCAACCCATGCAGTAGTTCATGTAAGTTTTTAGTCCCCGTTGAAGCGACGGCTGATTGTGAATATCCGGCTCCATATGATCAAGTGGATAGCCTTCTTCCG
>CAYNZI010000095.1:0-7215 GCA_964401565.1 uncultured Spongiibacteraceae bacterium | reverse complement strand
GTAGTTCATGTACACCTGAGCACCACGCTGCAATGAAGGTTGATTAGTAGCGTCAACCTCAATGCTATCGCAATGAGCCATGGTGCCACACTCGTTTTCTGACGAGCCAACAGCCTGCAACGGCAGTATAGCCAATGCTAAAATGACAACCAGCATACCAATAGAGCCCCAGAACCCCAGACCGCCGTTATCGGTTGTACGCTCAGGAACCGGCTTGGTTTTTTCAAGCGATGTCCATACAGGCATGAAAATGAAGAAACCAAAGTAGATGACTGTACAAATCTGCGCCAATATCGTCCGCTCGGGTGTGGGTGCTTTAACACCTAGAACACCAAGGATAAGGAATGCAGAGGTAAACACCACAATTGATACCTTTGTCCCCATTCCGCGATACCGCCAGGATTTGACAGGACTGCGATCCAACCAGGGCAATAAGAACATAATTGCAACCGAAGCGGCAAAGGCGACAAAACCTAAGAACTTATCGGGCACCGCTCGCAAGACTGAATAAAATGGCGTGAAATACCACGTCGGCGCGATATGCTCAGGCGTTTTCAGCGAGTTAGCTATCTCGAAATTCGGGTGCTCTATAAAGTAACCCCCCATTTCTGGCGCGAAGAACATAATGGCGCAAAATGCAGCCAGAAAAACAGCGATCGCCTGCAAGTCATGGACAGTGTAATAAGGATGAAAGGCGATACCATCTAACGGCACACCCTTGTCATCTTTGTGTTTTTTGATATCCACACCGTCGGGATTGTTTGAACCTACTTCGTGCAGCGCCAACAGGTGCAAGACAACAAGCGCGAGCAACACAATGGGTAAAGCCACAACATGCAAGGCAAAGAAACGGTTTAGTGTAACGCCTGAAATCAGGAAGTCACCGCGAATCCACTCAACAATCGCGTCACCAACAACGGGAATCGCACCGAACAGAGAAATAATAACCTGCGCACCCCAATAGGACATTTGTCCCCATGGCAACACATAACCAACAAAGGCTTCAGCCATCAGGGCAACAAAAATACACATGCCAAACAGCCAGATAAGCTCTCGAGGTTTTTTATAGGATCCGTACAACAAAGCCCGGAACATATGCAGATAAACAACGATAAAGAAAGCCGATGCACCGGTGGAGTGCATATAGCGAATAATCCAGCCGTATTCCACATCACGCATGATGTATTCAACAGAATTAAAGGCCCCTTCAGCAGTTGGGGTAAAACTCATGGTTAGCCAGACGCCTGTCAGCAACTGATTGACTAATACAACCAGTGACAAGACACCGAAAAAATACCAGAAGTTAAAGTTCTTAGGCGCATAGTATTTACCCATGTGGGTATCCCAAGCGCGTACAATTGGCAGACGTTCGTCAACCCAATCTCTCAATCCTACTAACATATTGATCATTAGGTTGTCTCCTGATCCACACCGATAACTATTACGGCATCGCTTTCAAACGAATAAGGCGGAACTAAAAGATTATCTGAAGCGGGTACACCGTTGTATACACGACCTGACAAATCAAACATAGAACCATGACACGGGCAGAAAAAACCACCTACCCATTCGCTACCATCACTGGTAGGGACTGTCCCTACCTCAGGTCGATACTTTGGCGCGCAACCGAGGTGCGTACAAAGCCCAACCAACACCACGTATTCGGCTTTTATAGCACGCTCTTTCCCGCTGATATATTCAGGCTGCTGGTTGAGGTTTTCAGAACCGGGGTCCTTTAAAGAACCATCCAGTTCGGACAACTGCGCTAATGTCTCCGCCGAACGCCTGACAACATAGACAGGCTTCCCTCGCCACTCGACGACCTTCATTTCGCCAGGCTCAAGTCGACTGATATCAAATTTAACCGGAGCACCTGCAGCTTTCGCCTTGGCACTGGGGTTCCAGGATCCTACAAATGGTATAGCAACACCTACGATTCCAGCAGCACCCACCACAGAGGTGGCCGCTGTTAAAAAGCGTCGCCGTGTCGTATTAACGCCGTCATTACTCATGACGTAATCCCCCTACAGACTTGCGATATTTAAATCAGATCCCGCCGAAATACTGATAGAAATCTTCGGCGCGCGGACCAGATAATTGAAAAATTGTGCTCACTCAAAAACAGCTATTCGAATGGGCCAAATAGTAAAGAAGTTGGCCTCTGCTTACAAGAATTAACCCCTGAAAATTCAAGGACTTCCCGAAATACATCAAATAAGTGCACAGAGTTACTTAATGACTGCCAATACTCAAAACACAGTCATAAAAAAACGCCCAGACTGAATCAATCGTGGACGTTTTTTGCGAGGACCAAAAGTTGAGCATTCCAACGCCTGCCCTCTAATTTCGAAAACAAACCAACAATTAACGTTTCGAGAACTGCGGCTTCTTACGCGCTTTGCGTAAACCAACTTTCTTACGCTCAACTTCACGTGAATCACGGGTAACATAACCCTCGGCCCGTAGTGCTCCGCGTAATGTTTCGTCATATTCCATTAATGCACGTGTAATACCGTGACGAATAGCACCTGCCTGGCCAAAACTGCCACCACCGGCAACAGTTATATTCAGATCAAACTTGTCAATCATTTCAACAAGTTCGAGAGGTTGACGAACAATCATTCGCGCCACTTCACGACCAAAGTACTGATCGATTGAACGCTTATTAATAGTAATTGCACCTGAACCGGACTTTAGAAATACGCGCGCAGTTGAAGTCTTGCGACGACCGGTACCGTAATATTGAGTGGCTGCCATAGATCTGTCCGTTAAATATCAAGAGTTTGTGGCTGTTGTGCAGCATGGGAATGTTCGCTGCCAGCAAATACTTTAAGTTTTTTAAGCATTGTTCGACCCAGCGAATTGTGCGGCAACATACCTTTAACTGCGGTATATAGAACACGCTCTGGCGCTTTCTCGATCTGCTTTTCAAAACTGATTGACTTCAGGTTGCCGATATAACCCGTGTGATGATAATACATTTTGTCTTTTGCCTTGTTGCCAGTTACGACTACTTTCTCGGCATTGACGACTACAATGTAATCACCTGTATCGACATGCGGTGTATATTCTGCTTTGTGCTTGCCACGCAAGCGATGAGCGATTTCTGCTGCAAGACGTCCTAGGGTTTTGCCATCGGCATCAACCAAGAACCAATCTCGTTTAACAGAATCCGCGTTTGCACTAAAGGTTTTCATCTATACCTCATTTTGTGAAGGCGCTACTAGCTTGAGAGCTGGGACCCGTATTTGCGAAGAGCGCGAATTCTACAGAGGTAATATCGATATATCAAGTGGCATGACAGTAAAAGAGCAGGTTTTCCCCCTCCGCATCTAACAGTGGCCAATTCGTCGCCACATTAACCGCCACAAAGCAACACAAATCAGGGTTTATGGCCCCTGGCGAGATAGTCATGAGACTGCATTTCTAATAGTCGACTCCGTGTTCGCTCAAACTCGAATCCAAGCCTGACCCCCAGATATAACTGCTCCAACGATACTTCAGCAGACAAGACAAGCTTGACGTTGCGATCATAGAACTCATCCACCAAATTGATGAAGCGGCGAGCCTGATCATCGGTTGCTGTAGACATTTGCGAAATGTTACCGACTAGCACCGCATGAAACTCTCTGGCCAATTCGATGTAGTCGTTCTGACTGCGAGGGCCGTCACACAGCTCTTTAAAATCGAACCAGGCCACGTCATCGGACACGCAAAGGGCAACGATTGAGCGCCCCTCAACCTCTAAAGGCTGATTCCTGCGAATATGCTCTACATCAGGATTTAAACGGGTAAACGAACGCTCCAGGCTTTTATCCGCCTCATCATCGAGAGGAAAATGATATAACTCTGCCTGCTCCAGTGTTCTCAAGCGGTAATCGATACCACCGTCGACATTAACGACTTCAGTATGCTGATTGATCAGCGCAATAGCCGGCAGAAAGCGACTTCGCTGCAGTCCGTCCCGATAGAGCCCATCAGGGACAATATTGGATGTTGCCACCAGCGTCACTCCTCGCTCGAACAACTGCTCAAACAAACCACCCAGAATCATTGCGTCAGCAATATCGGAAACAAAAAATTCATCGAAGCAAATAACCCGGGTCTCACCAGCCAATTTTTTGGCGATGAGGTTCAGTGGATTCTTCTCTCCACCCAAAACTTTTAGCTCCCTATGGACACGCTGCATAAAGCGATGAAAATGAACCCGCATCTTTTGCTCAAACGGAAGCGAGTCGTAGAATGCGTCCATTAAATACGTTTTTCCACGCCCAACTCCGCCCCAAAAGTACAAACCCCTGATGGGCATAACAGGTTCCGGCGCCTTGAAGCCAGCCAACAACCTAACTAGCAAACCCTGCGCTCGCTTGTCATTGCCACTTGCAATTAAGCGCTCATAAAGATCCTGTAAATGATCAACGGCCTTTGCCTGAGCCGCGTCGTGAGAGAAATCATCTTGCTGTAAGTCTGCCTGATATCGCTCTGAAGGAGTCATGTTGTTTTGTCGTTAATCCCGCTTGCTGAAAAGCCGCAACTCTACCGACATATATCGGTCATGGCAATTGACGACAAAACAACATTACCCTTACCCACAATGACAAACGCGGTATACAATACCTGCAAGAACCTTCTCTCAAAAGGAATACACTGTGTATCCACTGGAATTAGTTATCACTGTTGGAATCGCTGCGACTATCGCGGGAGCCGTTATTGGCTATTTAATTGCTCAAAAAACGGGAGCGTCTCATCAAGCACAAGTCGTGCTGGAGCAGCAATTAGACGAACTACAAAAACAACAACAGAACTATCAACGCGAGGTAACCGATCACTTTACCGAAACAGCCCAGCTATTTAATCAACTAACTAACAGTTATCGCAACGTCCATAGTCACCTTGCAGAGGGCGCTCAAAAATTGGCAGGCGAGTCCGCCACTCACTCGCTGGCAGCCCTATCTGACGAAAGCCAGTCAGCACGGCTCACCGACAGCCAGGAAAATGACATAACCCCTCATCGCGAAAACACACTCGACATAGAGACCCCCACTATAAACGTTGTGGACGATGAGCCCGAGGAAAATGACCAGCAAGAACAAGAATCGGACATAATCATAGCCAGGGAAAGCGACAAATAACCACCGAAAACACTACGTCACGCGGCCAACAATCAGGCTGGATTATCAACATCAATGAACGTGTAATCCAGGCTAAACTGATTGGCCAAATATTCACCCACACCCTGAACGCCATATCGCTCAGTGGCATGATGCCCTGCTGCAATGTAATGCACCCCCAACTCCCTTGCACTGTGTACGGTAGGTTCCGATATCTCTCCTGAAAGATAAGCATCTACGCCACACGTGGCTGCACGCTCAATATAGCCCTGCGCCGACCCCGTACACCAGCCAATAGTATGAATCAGGTGATTGCCTCCCTGAATAACCAATGGCTCTCTACCCAAAGCCGAAGCAACCACTTGACCAAATCGCTCAGCCGACAACGGGGCTCTCAATCGCCCAACATTACCTATCGAATGAAGGTTGCCGGGCTCCAGACTTCCGGTTATTTCTATATTTAACCGATCGGCCAAAAGAGCATTGTTGCCCAATGTGGGATGGGCATCGAGGGGAAGGTGGTAGGCTATTAAATTTACGCCGCTCTCAATCAGTGTTTTCAACCGTCGATACTTCATCCCGGCGACAGACGGGTCTTCTCCTTTCCAGAAAAAACCGTGATGGACCAGTAGAGCATCAGCGCCCTCTTCCACCGCCCTGTCAATCAAAGCCTGGCAAGCGGTCACACCCGCTACCAGCTTGGAAATTGACTCGACGCCTTCAACCTGCAAACCATTAGGACAATAGTCACTAAACATCTCAGGCTTTAACAATTCGTTCGCGGCGGCTAGTAACGTACGTCTATCGACAGGCATGTAATGTACCGTTAATCATCTTCGGAAAATGCATCTTATTTCCCCCGCGAGCGTTAAACAAGCGACAACGTTAAAGAAGACGCCAGCAGCAGCACCCTTGGAAAGGTGACCCTATATACATCCTCATGTAAACTACCGCCAAGACAGTGCCCGTAAAGCGACCACTCACCCCGACAACACTGACGTACCCATTGATAGGGCAATAACATCGCCCAGCCACCGTGGCTACAATAGCCGAGAAGAATACACATGCTTCGTCTTTATCAATTAATCCTTTTCTTACGCTGGCCTGTTGTTTTTGGCCTGCTAACCGCCATCATCGTTCTCGACTACTTTCCCGGGCTCGTTAACATTCAACCCCATACCAAGCAGTCGTCTGTTGATGCGCCGATCCAACCCAACAGCACCCACTCCTATTCTTCAGCTGTCAAGCGTGCCGCACCCGCCGTCGTCAACATATACACCAGCAAAATAGTTAAAGCCAAACCTCCTTCACCGCTACTGAAATATTTTTTGAATAAAAATAACCCGCGACCAAAACAGGAAGACAGGGTCCAACGCAGCCTCGGTTCAGGCATTATCATCAACGGCTACATTCTAACCAACAACCACGTGATTAAAGACGCCATTGAAATTCGCGTGCAACTGCAGGACGGGCGCGAAGCATTGGCCTCTGTCGTGGGAACTGATCCGGAAACCGACTTGGCCGCACTAAAAATCACACTGGATAACCTTGAAAACATCACCATCGGTGACCCATCTCAGGCCATGGTCGGAGATGTAGTACTGGCAATAGGCAACCCCTATGGATTCGGACACACCGTTACCCAGGGAATCATCAGCGCTACCGGTCGCTATGGATTGCGCCTGACAGCTTATGAAGGGTATATACAAACCGACGCCGCCATTAACCCAGGGAATTCAGGAGGCGCACTAGTGGACGCCCAGGGAAACCTGCTCGGCATTAACACAGTCATACAAACCAGCTCTGGCGGCTCACAAGGTATCGGCCTAGCCATACCGTCTGATCTGGCATTACGCATCATGTCAGATCTTATTCAATACGGTAAAGCTATTCGCGGCTGGCTGGGAGTTGAAGTGCCTCAGGCTATTCCCCCGGAGATTGCCAAGAAATACAACCTTCCCCCTAACACCGGCATTATCATCACCAGCCTATTTCCAGACGGTCCCGCAGAAGTGAGCGGATTATTACTGGAGGATATCATCACCCGTATAAATGGGCAGGCGGTCAACGACGGGCAGGTAGCGATGAATTTTATTGCAGCAAC
>CAYNZI010000094.1:0-7768 GCA_964401565.1 uncultured Spongiibacteraceae bacterium | reverse complement strand
GGCGCCCTCGGACACCAACTGCCGGGCCTGAGCCAGATTAACGCTGTCTATTGATGGCGATTTCAAGAGTAAAAAGAAATCGCGCTTATCCAACCGCATAAGAACACCATTGCTACGCATGGTAATGGTCGCATTTCTGGGCGCATCGTTCACCAATGCTTCCTCACCAAAACATCGACCCACACCCAATTCGGCCACCAGCGGCGGTCGTTTCTTTTCATCTTCGGACTGGTAAACACCCGCCACACCGTCTTTGATGTAATAGCAACAATCGCCGAGCTCTCCCTGACGCAATATGGTATCTCCAGCCGACACATATTGAGCCGAAAATTTATCCAGTATCTTACGAATATTCATGGGTGGTACTTTGTAAAAAAGATTCGATCGCAGCAACGTCAAAATCCATTCTGAATCCTCATCAAAATCTCGCTGCCCAGCAATATCCAACATGATGTAACGCGAAGCCTGATCCCACGCCAACATGGCGTCTAATTGGTCGCTGTTGAAGCGAACGATACTGCAATCACTTAACGCTATCGCACGGTGCCTGCGAGGCTGGTGATTTGACAAGGGAAACCGATTGCTTGGATCCTCAGCCAGAACCACAGTCGCGGTGCCAACGCTATCCACCAAAGAGATTTCACCGCTCAATAAATAGACTGTTTGGTTATCGTTATCGCCAATAACAAATAACTCTTCCCCTCGACAGACCGCTTCGACAGACTGGTCACGTAATAGGGTCTTTAAATGATCACCCGTTAAAGCATTAACAGGCACCAAGGTCTCCAGTAACTGCCGCTCTATGTGATCAGATATTTTGTGACTATCCGTATTCATAACACTCTCTGCGCTCTATTTTGGCGATTCGTTTTTCATTCTTTTCTTTTGCATTTTTTCCACCATTCCTCTGGCCCCCTGCAAACCCCCGGTATGTATAGCTACAACATGAGTACCTGCGGCAATTGAGGGACGGGGAGCTTGCAACATCTGATATAGACCAAAAAACATTTTCCCACTATATACCGGTTCGATGGGGATCGTGTGTCGATGCTGGAAGTCATCCATGAAGGACACCAGTTCAGTAGACAATTTGGCATAGCCGCCACAATGGTAGTCGTGGGATATCGCCCAGTTATCTCGACTCGCCAGCGACAAACCAGAGATAAAGTTATCCACTTCAGCGTCGAGGTTCTGTGCGTTTTTCAACACTGAAAAACCTAACACTTGCTCTCCAGACACACAGGAAGCTGCAATACCAGCCAGCGTAGCGGCCGTGCCACATGGAAGCACAATTAGATCGATTTTATCAACTCCGTGGCTGTAAACATGATCGATGATTTCCATACATCCCTGAACGCCCAGTACGTTGCTACCGCCTTCGGGGACCACAAAGCAATCTGGGTATTCGCCCCTGATATAATTCAGAAAACTGGCATCATTACGACGTTTGTAATCTTGCCTGCTGATAAACTTCAAATCCATACCCGCCGCTACTGCATCCGTTAGCGTCGCATTCATTGTCGATAATTCATCGCCCCTAACAATACCAACTGTTGATATTCCAAAATGCTGCCCTGCTAATGCCAACGCGTGAATATGGTTAGAATAGGCACCACCAAAACTGAGAATTGTATTGAAACCCAGAGCCTTAGCTTGGAAAATATTCTGCTTAAGCTTGAAGAATTTATTACCACTGGCGAACGCGGAAAACGTGTCGAGGCGCAGCACACTGCAGTGAATTCCCGCCCGCTGAAAAACAGGGTCGTCCAACCCTTGCAGGTCCGCGAATTCGGGTTTAGGGTGAGCCAAAACCATAACGCTAGCGGACTTTCATCAGCGCAGAGAGCGCGGTAGCCGCGCGACTGTGCTCGGCACAACGGTCGCTTTCTCCAACAATAAACCGCCCAGGCTTGTCGATTGTAGGAATGGATTTACCACAGACTGATCCCTCTCCGCAGGAATAACTACACAATGGCATTTGATAGTGCTTCAGCCATTGTCTGTAGGTATGCATATCAACAGATAGTTTTCCTGCAACATACGTTTCTGGCGAATCCACATATTCGCCAACATCCTTAAGGGGTATTGTCAGGTGATCCGCGCCGGGTTGGTACGCGACAAAAGTGATACCGCTCTCAACCAGTCGCTGCAAAACCTTATCCCCACTACCTTCAACAAGACTCTGTTTTTCTTGCTTGAACAGGGCGATATCCCCTTCCATTCGACTGACTTGCTCGTCACGGTAGAACAATTGCACTTCCCTCATATCAAGCAATTCTTTGAGCTCTGTCGTTGACGCATCGAGCTTGGCATTAAGCTCTTGTTCAAATTTCTCCTCCAGCTCCTGAAGCTGTCCATCACCAATCGTTTTGCTATCGTGAAGCTGTTTTTGGAATTGCGTACGAGCTTTTTTCAGGTTCCCTGCCTGAGCTTCAAATTTTTTCTTTAGCGTTAGATTTTTGTGTTTTTCTTCTGAAAAAAGCTTCTTTGCCGCGTCGAAAGCCTCTACTAACTTCCCCTGCTCTGTTCGATAGTGTCGTCGAACGCTTTCAAGATGATCCTGTGCCTCTGATTTCATCGCCGCTACGCGAAGTTTATGAGCAGCGGCAACTTCTGCGACCTGCTCTTTGACCACTGCATTCAACGCCGCGGTCACATTAGGCTCTTCACTGGATTCCCCACCGACGTTTGAACCGATATTGCCCCCACCTGCCAATGAGGGCCTTCCCATCTCAGAAATAGCTTTCGATTCAACAATCAAACCCAACCGATTGCGCTTTACGGCGTCAGCAACAATGGTAAGCGTACCTTCCCCTCCATTCTCCAGAACGGGATCCCACAATGAGCGATGATGCCAGGATACTGAGCACTGATTGCGACAAGATAGTTTTATCGGACCCGCACCAAGATCTGGGCCACGGCCACCATTGTCCGCCAAATGACGGAGGGGAACATTCCATGAGTTCTCGGCGTAACCCTTGCCGTCAAAATCGATGAGAAAGCAGACGGCAGAAATGATATGTAACTGATTAGTTATTCGAACATAAATGGCTGAAACAGATCTGTTTTTGTACTCGTCGATACCGACAACGTGATCCAGAATTGCTTCAAATTCTGGGTATAGAATCTCCCTGGCTACTCTATTGCCATCGAGAAAAATGATCGCTTCATTGGTCACACCCATATTCATCTGCAATGCCCTTTAGCAGAAAGTAGCCGATATAACTGAGATGCCCTCTGCCTTAGTACGCTGGAGTCACTGCCGTTTCAGCCGCTCACATACAGCGCTTTCATCTGACAATGACTATTCATGAGTAGAGTGTAATTCAAATTCAGTAAGCTGCTGTGAACCACTCTACAGTTCGCCGAATTGATAGCGCGAAACCCTGCGCCTATTGGCTTGAAGCCCGAAGCTACTGCGCTGCTTTCAGCTCCTGATAACGCTCCTCCAGCTCAATATGCTGGGCCTGGAGGTTCAGTAAGTCCTGCTGCAATTTTTGCACACCAGACGCTGATAGCCCCTGAACGTCATTCTCAACAGACTGATCGCCGTCGATTTTGTCTTGAAGTCCTCGCTTTTCACTTTCCAGTATGTCGATCGTCTTGAGCATTTTCTTGCCCTCGTGGGTGAGATCGCGAACCACAGATTCAATATGTTCTACATCTTCCTGTGCTAACTCTGCTGTTTGTTCCGCAGAGTCTTCCAGGGCAGTATCGATCATTGAATCGAGCGCTGTTTCCAATTCAGCGTCTTCGCTACTGCCAGGTTCGCTCGCGGTGGCTGCTGCACTCTCGTAAAACTGAACAATCTGTTGAAGCTTGGCCTGCAAAACTCCCCAATTTGAGTCATCACCCTCTCCAGCATAACGCGCTTCCTTTTCTGCAATCAGGAACGCATGCCGGAGAGACGTCACCTGTCGCTCTATCGGTGAATCGGGAGCAATATCCAGCACTATGTCTCTATCCGGATTGAGTTGTTGATGATATACGAGCGTACTATCAATCTCGTCATCCAAATATTCAATGAAGGTCTTAAGCGCCTTTTGCTCGGGAGATGCCGACGGCTGCTGTGCTGTTTTTGCATCCATTCGAGACATGGCAAGTAACTCGCGTAAACTGACAATTTTTTCTTCGAGCTTTTTAACTAACCCCTTCTGCTTACCAATATGATAAATCAGGAACACACAAACGATCAGCAGTACAGCAGCCAACTCGGCGGCGATATAAAACAACAAACTGGATTCTGGCATATAAATCTACAATGACTCCAAACGACCCGGCCCGCGCTGCTACTGTACGAATAATCGCCTCAGTAAATCTCGCTAAACCAATGCAAGTAATGGTTTTTCTAAATCGATTAAGTATGGTACAGCTGGGGCTATTCCGCTATTGAGCGAGACGGGAAATGTACCGATTCAAGCGAAAAACGGCGGATAAATTGTGAACTATTCACCATTTATTGCCGAAAGAGTCGATACAGCGCCGGCTCGGACGCAACAGAGCTACGGAAGGGGTTAATATCCAGCCCACCGCGGCGCGTGTAAAAGGCGTGCACATACAGTTCATCTGGGGCGCAATGGTTAGTAATATCACGAAATATTCGCTCGACACACTGCTCATGAAACTCTTGGTGCTGTCTATAACCAATCAAGTATTTCAGCAAGCCAACCCTGTCAATCTCAGCGCCACTGTAACCAATGTGAACACTAGCCCAGTCAGGCTGTGCAGTAACAGGGCAAAGAGAACGCAGCAAATTGCTATTCAGCTTTTCGCCGATAACAGAGCCATTCAACGTGGTTAACTGCGCAGGGTCCGGCGCATATTGATCAATTGTAATATCCAATGTGTCCAGACAGAATCCCGGAAGGGTCGAAAACCCAATCTGACTCACGCCCTCACCGACCGTATAAAGATCAACTTTTACGCCGGCCCCGACACATGCGGACAAATCAGCAGTCAACATCTCACTGACCACTTCCCAGCTACTAATTCTCGTTTGATTAAAGGAATTCAGATAAAGCTTGAACGATTTACTTTCAACAATTGCCGCTGATTCACACGGAACGTGAAATCGTGCACAAGCAACTTGCGGCATGCCTTTACCATTCAGCCACGACAGTTCATAAGCGTTCCAGATATCTTCCCCGTAAAAAGGCAATGCAGTCGACTCAATACCCAAATTGTCCCGAGATAATTGTCGATTGATAGGAAATAACACATCAGCCGAATATTGATCCGGATAAGTGACGTCTTTGCCCAGGGGAATATCAGTCATCGCGTAACCCTTGAATTATCTATTCGCTAAAAAATGCTTACAGTTATTGTATAAGTCGCCTGGAAATAACGGCTACAACCGTAAGCGCTTACCGGAATTCAACAGATGCAAACCAAATAGAAATGCAGTGATAGTGAAGATTCCGACCATGGTAAATGCCCAACCAACATTAATATCTGTTATGCCTAACACGCCGAATCGAAATGCATTAACGATATACAAAATTGGATTTATTTTGGAAACACCCGCCCAAAAATCTGGCAATAGATCTACAGAGTAAAAAACGCCCCCCAAATAAATGAGCGGCGTCAGTAGAAACGTTGGCACGATAGAAATATCGTCAAATGTATTCGCGTACACCGCATTGACAAAACCGGCTATCGAAAAAAACACTGACGTGATAACGACAATTCCGATGGTCACAGGATAACTGTATATTTCCAAGTCAGTAAAAAACAAGGCTATCACCGTGACGATAAAACCTACACCTAGGCCCCTCGTCACCCCGCCCATAACAAACCCCGTCAAAATAATATAATTGGGCATGGGGGAAACAAGGATTTCTTCCACATAGCGCTGAAATTTTGCGCCAAAAAAAGACGACACAACATTTGTGTAAGAACTGGTAATTACCGCCATCATGATAAGTCCGGGAACAACAAACTCCATATAACTTACCCCCGACATCGTGCCTATACGCTTGCCAATTAAATTCCCGAAAATAACGAAATATAAAGTAATAGTAATCACCGGCGGAACCAGCGTTTGCGTCCAAATCCGCATGAATCGCTTTATCTCTTTACGGACGATCGTTACAAATGCGATCCACTGTTCTTCAAAACTCATCTAGCAAGCTCCTTACTTTTTATCGGTTATGTCGCTGTTTATTCTCAAGCAGCATTGGATTTGACCAAATTGACAAATAGCTCTTCCAGTCGATTCGATTTATTCCGCATACTAGTCACCCGAATACCCGCGGCGGTCAATACTGAAAATAGCTCGTTAACACTCTGTTCTTTGGCAACTTCCACTTCCAGCGAATGCTCGTCAGTGAGTTCACAGGTAAAGCCTTCCAAATGGGGAGCCTGCTGTACCGGGTTTTCTATATCCAGTATTAACACCTCTTTATGCAATTGCGACAACAAGGCTTTCATACTGGAATTCCTGGCAATCTTCCCATGATCTATGATCGCAATATTTCTACATAGCATTTCCGCTTCTTCCAGGTAATGCGTGGTCAGGATAATAGTCGTTCCCTGCTTATTAAGCTCCTTCAGAAACTCCCACATTGATCGCCGCATTTCGATATCAACACCCGCGGTAGGTTCGTCGAGAATTAAGAGTCGCGGCTGGTGAATCAATGCCCTGGCGATCATTAAACGGCGCTTCATTCCACCGGACAAGTGTCGAGAAACTTCAAGCCTTTTATCCCAAAGATCGAGTTTTTTGAGGTACTTTTCTGCTCGCTCTTCCGCCAAAACCCGTGGCAAGCCGTAGTACCCAGCCTGATTCACGAGAATATCAAAAACAGGCTCAAAACTTGGAAAATTGAATTCTTGGGGGACAATACCTATTTCTTTTTTCGCGGCTGAAAAATCCCTGTCTATATCCTTACCAAAGATTTCAACTTTGCCCCCGGTCTTATTCACCAAAGAGGAAATGATACCGATCGTTGTCGATTTTCCGGCCCCGTTAGGACCCAGTAAGGCAAAAAAATCACCTTGCTGAACCTCCAGATCTATACCTTTCAGCGCTTCAAAACCATTGCCATAAATTTTTGTTAATTGCTGAATTGATAAGGCAGTAGTCATTGCATTTTCCGTCAATCAAAAAGCGGGCATAATACCATGAACTATTCAGCCCGGGTGCTGGTTTTCCTCATTATAATCATCAGCATATGCCGTGACTTAACCGCCGGGTTATATTCAGCACTGACTCCGCCTACTGCATTTGTTAAACTGCCTCGCAAACCAACTCCTTCGACTCGAATACTTATGACATCAACCAATCCATTGAATTACTTCCAATACCACAAAGCACTACTACTCGCCCTGTTTCAGCACTGCCAGATGCAATTCCCCTTTGCCGATGAGCGAGCGAGTGATACCGATATTGAATTTATCGACCGGCTGCAGATGTTAGCGTCGGCGGATGCTTCCAGTGATGGCTTCCAGCAACAGGGGCAATACTTATTGACCCAGATCGTCACACACTATCCGCATATCACCCCTGAGGTGAGCAGGGACCTGTTCTGGTTTTTTGGTGGTGAATGCCTACATTACATGGGTGATGATGAGCTTGTGCTCTATCAACAGCTAGACGAGATGCTAAACGATGATTTGGGACAGGACTATTTGGGTGCTAAATCAAAGGTCTTCAAATTGCATTGAATTGCCCAGAAAACGGCTGCTTGTTGAATCAGGGACTTATTACAGAAGAAATGGAGCGGGAAACCAGGTTCGAACTGGCGACCTGTACCTTGGCAAGGTACCG
>CAYNZI010000093.1:0-7783 GCA_964401565.1 uncultured Spongiibacteraceae bacterium | reverse complement strand
CCCAAGTTACCTTCATTTCTTCTCTGGTGTATCCATTTTTTTGAAATTTATCAACGGTTGGTACTGCAAAAACCTCTCATGGCGCTGTTGATTACCGTTGGATTTATCGGCTGGCTGGCCACTTATATTCCCAGCTTCAAGCTGGATGCATCAGCTGATTCGTTGGTGCTGGAAGGTGATGAGTCGTTGAAGTACTACCGGGAAATTAGTAAAAATTACCTGGCTGAAGACTTTTTGCTGGTCACTTACCAGCCTCAGGATGATTTACTGTCTGATCACGTTCTAGAAACAATCGACGCGTTGCGATCCGAACTATTGACCTTGGAAGGGGTGTCGTCGGTCACTTCGATACTCGATGTGCCATTGTTGGAAAGTCCAAAAGTCGAGCTGGAAGATATCGCTAGTGGCGGTTTGCGAACTTTGCGAACTCCAGGTATTGATAAAGCGTTGGTACTTAAAGAGTTAACCACTAGTCCAATTTATAAAAACTTGCTAACCAGTGCCGACGGAAAAACAACGGCATTGCAGGTCAATTTGCAACGAGATGAACACTATAACGAGTTATTAACTCGTCGGGAAAGTTTGCGGGAGTTGCAGTCTGCTGGGAGCTTGTCGTCGCTGCAGCTGAAAGAGTTAGCCGGGCTGGAAGTAGACTTCAGAAAGTATGCTAACGTTTTTAATGAGAGGCAAAGCAAGCTTGTCGACGATGCCCGGGATGTGATTGCCAAGTATCGCGGTGACGCGGTGGTCTTTTTAGGCGGAGTACCGATGATCGCCGCTGATATGATTAGCTTTGTGAAGAGTGATCTGGTGGTATTCGGGGCGGGAATTGCCGGTTTTATTGTTCTGATGATGTCGATTATATTTCGTCATTTAATATGGGTGTTATTGCCGTTGGCAACCTGTATTTTGTCGGCATCCTTTATGTTGGGCCTGATTACAATGATGGATTGGAGGATGACAGTTATTTCGTCCAATTTCGTGGCATTGCTACTGATCATCACTTTGTCGATCACCATACACTTAGTGGTGCGCTATCGAGAATTGTCCGCCAGTAATCCCGAATGGGATCAGCGCGAGCTTGTGCGAAGAACCACCATGTTCATGATCAAACCTTGCGTTTACACCTCGCTAACGACCATCGTTGCTTTTGCTTCCCTGGTTGTTAGCGGCATTCGCCCAGTTATCGATTTTGGCTGGATGATGACGATAGGCGTGACAGCTGCGCTAATCATTACTTTTATTGTATTGCCGGCTGGTTTGCTATTGCTGCCTAGACCAAAGCGAAGGGAGACTGCTGATGACGGGGTTCCCTTTACGGTGTATTTTGCGAAATTCACTGAACACCACACCACAGTAATTATGTTGGTGACAGCATTGTTGATCGCTGTCAGTGTGTTTGGTATCAGTCGTCTTGAGGTCGAGAACCGCTTTATCGATTACTTCCATGAAGATACTGAAATCTACCAGGGTATGGAAATTATTGATGCTCAGCTGGGTGGAACTATTCCGCTGGAAATAATTATTGATTCGGGCCGTCGTAGTGACAATGAGTTTATAGCTACCGCTATAGCGCAAGACCTGTCACAGGCTGCCACTATAAGCCAATCAAGTGATGAGTTTGATGAAGACTTTGACGATGAATTTGGTGATGATTTTGTCGACGACTTTGCTGAAGAAGCGGGAAGTGATGGTGTCGTAACCAAACCCAGCTATTGGTTTAACAGGGCAGGTCTTAATCGTATTGAGCAAGTGCATGACTATTTGGATTCGCTGGATGAGACCGGGAAAGTTATGTCTTTAGCCATGTCTTACAAAGCTTTGCGAACCTTAACTACGGGCATTGATGATATTCAGTTGGCATTGATTCAGCGTAGTCTTCCCGACGATATTAATTCGATTCTGATCAGTCCATACCTTGATGAAGAAGCCGATCAGGCTCGAATAACAGTCAGAGTGATGGAAACTAGTCGTACCTTGCGCCGGGCAGATCTTCTCGACGATGTGCAACATCATCTCGTCGAAGAATTAGGGTTTGAACCTGAACAGGTTCATCTAACGGGAATGCTCGTACTCTATAACAATATGTTACAAAGTCTCTATCGGTCGCAAATACTAACCATCGGGGCGGTGTTTGTGGCGATTGTCCTGATGTTTATAGTGTTATTTCGCTCGCTGTCTCTGGCTTTGATCGCGATAGCGCCTAACTTATTGTCGGCTGGGGTTGTACTTGGAGGTATGGGGTTAGTTGGAATTCCTCTCGATATCATGACGGTGACAATTGCGGCTATAACCATTGGTATCGCTGTTGATGACACAATCCACTATATTCATCGATTCCGCACGGAGTTTCCAAAAGATAGAAACTATCTGGCAACAATGTATCGGTGCCACGAGTCAATTGGCAAGGCAATGTTTTATACCTCGATTATCGTTATTGCGGGGTTCTCAATTTTGGCATTGTCTAATTTCAATCCCAGTATCTATTTTGGTTTGTTAACGGGTGCGGCAATGTTTGCTGCTTTGATAGGTGCATTGTTGTTACTTCCCACGCTGCTCATTTATTTCAAGCCCTTAGGTCCGGAAGCAGACGAGATTGGAAATGGCTCCGATTAACGTAACAGTTTCACGATGAGTCAACGCGGAAGGGGTGGTTACAAATTTGGGTTACAAAACGTGGAGCGTAGATGTGACGATGACATGCAGGGCGGAATGTGGAGCGTGTTGTATTGCTCCATCCATTCAGCAGGCCATACCCGGTATGCCTGCGGGAAAGCCTGCTGGAATCGCCTGTGTTAATTTAGATGAACTGTTCGCTTGTCGTTTGTTTGGTCAACCTGAGCGTCCGGGCTTGTGCGCGCAGTTTAAACCTGAGGATACTGTTTGTGGCGAAAACCGTACTCATGCAATGCAGCTTATCCAGGCGCTGGAAATAGCAACGGAAGTCTGACAATGGATACCATCCCGCTTTTCCCCCTGCACTCCGTACTCTTTCCGCACGGTCGCATGCCTCTTCAAGTCTTTGAATCGCGTTATCTCGATCTCATTAGCCAGTGTATGAAAGCGGACTCCGGGTTTGGTGTCGTCTGGTTAAAACAGGGGCGAGAAGTTCATCAATCCAATAGCGTGACCAGTCCTCAATTAGCACAGGTGGGCACTTATGCAAGAGTTGTTGATTGGGATTCTCTGCCGAATGGGCTGCTGGGTGTTACGATAGAAGGGAGTGACAGGTTTCGTCTGCGGTCAAGTTATCAAAGAAATGACCATTTACATATGGGTGAGATTGAATGGATCGAAGCAGCCGAGACGATAAAATTACCTGAAAACTGTGCGGAATTGGAAGGACTGTTGTTAACGTTACTTGATCACCCGCATGTGGCTCGATTGAAGCTGAATCCAGTGGTTGAAGATGTTGATACCCTGGGTTGCGTGTTGGCGCAGCTGCTCCCTATTGATGAACGACTTAAATTTGAGTTGTTGACTATTGCCGAGCCGTTGGATCGCCTGAATAGGATCATGACATTACTCGATAAATACAGTGAATAAAGCGGGTTATAGTCAATTTATCAATAGAGTCTATAATTTGTCTTGTAGACTGTAAAAATAATAATTAACGAGAGCCGAAGGGCTTACAACCGGGTGTAAAGGACGTTGCTCTCGGTTCGATAGATAGGTCATGGAATGCGCCCAATAGTTATTGATGTAGAAGCCTCCGGATTTGGCAAAGGCAGTTATCCGATCGAGGTCGGGATTGTGCTGGCTAATGGTGATAGCCATTGCACCATTATTAGCAGGGAAGTAGATTGGCAGCATTGGGATATGGACGCTGAATCTCTCCATGGCATTAGTCGAGAAACACTTGATCTTCACGGAGTCGACGTTGTTACCGTTGCCAAGATGCTCAACCAATGGCTGGAGGGGCAGGTGGCTTATAGTGATGCCTGGGGGAACGACAGTAGCTGGATTGCCCTGTTATTTGACTGTGCGGAGATACCTCAGCGATTTCGTCTGGAGTCACTTCGGCAGCTGATGTCTGACGAGCAACTAGTTAGTTGGCATAGCGTTAAGGAGTCACTCATTGATGAGTGTGGTGGCGGGCGTCACCGAGCCAGTCGGGATGCTTTTATTTTGCAGGAAACCTTCTTCAGGACAGCGGCTTTGGTGGCCCATCAGCAGGCTGGTTAGAGGTTTCATTCGATTAATGCCAGCCATGCATTGACCATTTATGATCCCCTGAGTATCGTTACATAATTAGTTTTAGCGCAGTGTGAGGACCATGGATACAAGTGACGAAAATAATATTTTCATGCAGGAAATGGTCGATGTTGAGCCGATCAAAGTAAAAAAGAAGGTTCCCTTAACAAAAGGCGTTGAATCGGAACTATCCGTGAATGCGCGACGAGAATCGGCAACCAGAGACTTAGCGAAAGATAGCAATCATTTAAGCACTGACTATATCGAAATACTCGAACCGCATTGCCCCCTTGAGTTTAAACGCCCGGGTGTTCAAGTTGGTGTGTTTAAAAAGCTAAAAAAGGGAAAATATTCGGCAGAGGCTAGACTCGACTTACATCGAATGACCGTAGAAGTGGCGAGAAAGGAAGTCTTTCGTTTCATCAAGGATTGCGTTGGTTACGATTTACGTTCGTTGATTATCGTTCATGGTAAAGGAAATCACAGTCAGAATACCGAGGTTCAGTTAAAAAGCTATGTTAATAAATGGCTGCCAGATATGGAGGAAGTTCAGGCCTTTTCTAGCGCTCAGCCACAGCACGGGGGATTGGGGGCAGTTTACATATTACTCGGGAAAAGTGAAAAGAAAAAACAGGAGAACCGCGACCGGCTCAGTCGCGGTCGTATCTTTGCCGGCTAAGCTCTATCTTCGAATGGGCTGTTCGCATTAGTAAATTCAAACGTGGTCTGACAGTGGTCGCCCTGGTGAATTTGCTCGCAGCCCGGCAGCGCAGGCTTACTCTTGAGCAGTGTTGTCTTTGCAGTTAATGCTATCCATCAATTAGCGCTTGCGGTGCCTGATTAAAATTCATATTATATGCATCTTATAGTCTGGTCCGCTAACTAGACTCGGGCTAGCATAACAACCATCAATTAACATCGGGGAGACATTCAATGGCCGAAGTGCTTACGAGATCGGCGGCGCGCAATATTTTTTATGGCGGCTCGCTGTTCTTCTTTATCGTATTTGCAGGGCTAACCGCGCACACCCACTGGTATATGGCTAATGTCTCCACTGACAGTGAAGGTCTCACCGAGCAGGTCAAGCAAGGTAAGCGCGTGTGGGAGAAAAATAGCTGTATTAATTGCCACACCATCCTGGGCGAAGGGGCATATTTTGCACCTGAGCTGGGTAATGTGTGGACGCGCTATGGTGGACGCGATAACGCTGAGAACGCACGTGCGGGGATCAAAGGTTGGATTCGAGCGCAACCTCTCAATATACCTGGCCGCCGCGTGATGCCAAAGTTTGACCTCAGTGAAGAGGATCTGGATGCTCTGGTATCGTTTCTCCAATGGACTGATTCTATTGATACCCAGGGCTGGCCGCCAACTCCAGCAGGTTAACACCTTAGCTACTATGCACGCATAAAGTTTACTGTGAGAGGATCACATCGATGAAATATGAAACACAACGGGTAGCTTATCCGTTTTTTGCGGTTGCAATGGCGTTGTTCGCCCTGCAAATCATATTCGGTATTATGGCAGCTACGGTTTATGTCATGCCCGAATTTCTGTCGGAGGCAATGCCTTTCCACATCATGCGGATGAGTCATACTAATCTGCTTATAGTGTGGCTGCTTATGGGGTTTATGGGTTGTACCTACTACCTGATGCCCGAAGAAGCCGAACAGGAAATTCATAGCCCCATGATCGCCTACATACAGCTGGCTATTTTTGCTGTTGCAGGCGCTGGAGCGCTGCTCAGTTATCAGCTGGGTATTCACGAAGGTAGAGAGTTTCTCGAGCAGCCACTGTGGTCAAAAATCCTAATCACCGTGTCGTTCCTGATGTTTCTTTACAACACTAGCATGACCCTGCTGAAGGGACGTAAAACGGCGATCAATCTGGTGTTGATGCTGGGCCTCTGGCTGGCAGCTGTGTTCTGGCTGTTCGCTTTCGTCAATCCCAGTAATCTCGCAATCGACAAGCTGTACTGGTGGTGGGTTGTGCATCTGTGGGTAGAGGGTGTGTGGGAGCTCATTATGGCTTCGCTGCTGGCTTACTTGTTGATTAAAATGACCGGCGTTGACCGTGAAATTATCGAAAAGTGGTTGTATGTCATTATTGGCTTGGCGCTGTTTTCGGGCTTGTTGGGCACTGGGCACCATTACTACTGGATTGGCGCGCCGGCCTATTGGCAGCCGCTATCGAGTATTTTCTCGACCCTGGAAGTATTACCCTTTTTCGCCATGGTGATGTTTGCCTTCTTTATGTTCTGGAAAGGTCGGCGTAACCATCCGAACAAAAGCGCTATGTTGTGGACGCTGGGAAGCGCAACCCTGGCCTTTTTCGGTGCTGGCATTTGGGGCTTCATGCATACGTTGTCCTTCGTCAATTACTATACCCATGGCACACAAATTACCGCCGCACACGGACACCTGGCTTTCTTCGGTGCCTACGTAATGACGGTTCTGGCGGTGATCACTTACGCCATGCCACACTTACGTCGAGTACAGCCATTTAACCAGATCCTCAATATGTGGAGCTTCTGGCTGATGACCTCGGCCATGTGTTTTATGACCTTTACACTGACCTTTGCCGGTGTGGTACAAACCCACTTACAGCGCGTTATGGGCATGAACTTCATGGAAGTACAGAGTCAGCTCGACTTGTTTTACATTATGCGCCTGGGTGCTGGAGTCTTGGTTGCGGTAGCGGCGGTCATCTTTTTTATCTCCGTATTTGGACCGGTGAAAAACCAAGCCTCGGCCACTGCTGAGCGCTAGTTGACAGGGGCTGGCAGGTCAATACCTGTCGCCCTGATTAATAGCTGCTAGCTGGAGAAGCTGAAATGACCACCCCGACTATTGCCCCAAACCTTACAAAGCCCGACATCCCTTACTATGAGCCCGTTGGCAATGAATGCCAGCTGTTTGAGCAGGCCTACCAGCAACGACTGCCATTACTGCTTAAAGGCCCCACTGGCTGTGGCAAAACACGCTTTGTTAGCCATATGGCTGCCAAATTAGGAAGGCCATTGTTTACCGTGTCATGTCACGACGACCTCACGGCGGCAGATCTCACTGGCCGTTATTTGTTGCAAGGCGGAGAAACTCGCTGGGTTGATGGGCCGCTGACACAGGCAGTTCGCGAGGGGGGTATCTGTTACCTCGACGAAGTTGTTGAGGCACGAAAAGACGTTACTGTGGTGCTGCATCCCCTGACTGATGACCGCCGATTATTACCTCTAGAGCGAACCGGAGAACTGCTGGAGGCGCCAGACAATTTCATGCTGGTGGTATCCTATAACCCGGGTTACCAACACATACTCAAGTCACTTAAGCCCAGTACTCGTCAGCGTTTTGTCGCCAAGAGTTTTGACTTCCCTCCGCCTCAGCTGGAACGCGACATTGTTGCAAAAGAGAGTGGCCTGCCGGTACAACAATGTGCGGCACTCATTAATCTTGCAGCGCGTTTGCGTGCCATGAAAGGACAAGATCTTGAAGAGGGTGTGTCTACACGACTACTGATTTACTGCGCCACCTTGATTGTTAGTGGCATGCCGATTTTACAGGCAGCTCAAGCCACATTGGTAGAACCACTGAGC
>CAYNZI010000092.1:0-7846 GCA_964401565.1 uncultured Spongiibacteraceae bacterium | reverse complement strand
ATGCCATCTGCCCTGACCAGGGGTCACCCTCACGGTCGGCACGTTTTATCATCAAGGCGTCCAGACCACCATTTTTTTCACGAAGAATAACAGCAACCGCTGAACGTCGCGCCCAGCGTCGATACCACTTCTTGCTGGGCCGAAACTGCTCCAACTGTTGTTGTGCTTGATCGAATGTTTTAACAACCACTAAAAACTCCTATCCGAGATATCATCTCACTGGTGTATCATGCGCGCCTATGAATACTGACACGATTATACACTTCAGCAAAGTCTGGGCAGCTTATCGCATCGACCCGGTGCTACAAGATTTTAGTTGGCTCTGGCGACAAGGCGAACAGTGGGCTATTTTGGGCGGCAATGGCGCCGGTAAAAGCGCCGTCGCTCATCTAATGACAGACACCCTGCGCCCGCAACGAGGCGAAGTTCTACGCCAGCCCAATCTGCTTCCCGAGAAAGATATCCTGCATCTGAGTTTTGAGCTGCAGCGGCAACTCATCGCCCACGATATCCGCTTTGACGACAGCGAAGCTCGCGATGATGCCTTTGATGTAGGCACCACAGTACGGCAAATTGTATTGCAAAAACACCCCGTGAATGACCGCTTTGCCCGCATCGCCAAACAATGCCATATTGAGCATATTCTAGACCGGGGGATTCGTTTTGTGTCGACCGGCGAAAGCCGCAAAACACTACTGGCACGGGCATTACTTAACCCACCCAAAATTCTCATATTGGACAACCCCTTTGAAGGCCTCGACCGGCAATCACAAGACGAGCTGAAAGTGCTTATTAACGAGTTGCTGCTCTCTCCGCTCAAGATTCTCTTGTTGATCAAACAAGCCGACGAAATCCCTGAAAACATTGACCACGTTCTGTGGCTAGAGCAGGGGAAAATAGAAGCGAGCGGCCCTCGCAAGAACGTCCTTGCCAAGGCCGAACAGACAAAACAGGCTATCACGATAGCCAATCTCCCGGCGGCCAGCGAGCGACACTACCCGGTTGATAGAAGTAAACCCTTATTGGCACTCAAACATGTGAGCGTCAGTTACGGTGAACAGCACATCCTCAATGACGTAAACTGGACGTTGGACTGGGGGCAGCACTGCTGTATTTCAGGACCCAATGGCGCCGGAAAATCCACGCTACTAAGCCTGCTCAGCGGTGATAATCACAAAGCCTACGGACAAGATATCAGTTTATTTGGCAAGCCCCGCGGCAGTGGTGAAAGCATATGGGAATTGAAAGAAAAATTTGGTGTCGTCAGTACTCAATTACAACTCAATCATATCGGCAGAACGCGCGTGGCAGAAGTGATTGCTTCCGGACTTTACGACTCAGTAGGACTCTACAAAGCGTGCACGGGCAAAGATAAAAAAATCGCCATGGACTGGTTGAAAGTGATGGGGCTGGACGATATTGCCAATCACTTTTTTAATCAAATTTCTTTTGGCCAACAGCGACTCGCCATGCTGGCAAGAGCGATGGTTAAATCACCTCTCGTGCTGGTATTGGATGAACCCTGTATCGGTTTGGACCGCCCTCACAGGGAGTTGATTCTTGCCCTGACTGATAAAATCGCCGCGCGCGGTGACTGCCATATATTATACGTCAGCCATAGTGCCAATGAGATGCCTCGCTGTATTAACCAGCAATTGGCGTTAATCCCTCACGCCAGCGGTGGTTACACAGGGCATATGTCACCGTTTCCCTCTGTTGACAACAACAGTTAAACCTTACCGGATTTAGAACAGGTTTTTAAACCATTTAAATACACCCGGTAATGTAGCTCTGCAACTACTTCTTTCAGTCGGCGCAGTGCCTTGTAAAAAAGGTACATAGCGAGCGCCTTCACACACTTCACGACTCAACAAGCCGGTTTGGCTGTCAACCCAGTGATAAGCAATTCCCGCCGGCACGGAAAAATCCAACGGCTGGTAACTGATTGATTCGAAAAACTTACGCCACACTTTTAGTGCACCACTGCTACCGGTTAAACCAGCACTACTGTTGTCGTCCCGACCAAGCCATACAACAGACAGATAATCACCCGCAAAACCAGCAAACCAGGAATCACGCAAGTCGTTGGTAGTGCCGGTTTTACCGGCAACCAAATAGTCAGTCGGCAACGTTTGATACACTGACTTGCCGGTCCCCTCTTGAACAACTTCCAGCATCGAATAATGAAGCAAATGCATGAGCGGTTTTTCTACCGCCACCTTTTGCACAACCGGATAACGAGCCAATACGTTGTCATCTTTGTCGGCGATATCAACAATCGAACGCAACGGGCTGTAAATACCGGCTGAAGCAATCGTCTGGTACATGGCTGCCACCTCAAACGGCGACAATCCAATGGCCCCCAGCAACATCGACGGCAATGCCGGAATCGGACGCCTAACACCGAGTCGCTCAACCATTGAAATGACCTCCGCCAAGCCAATATCCATCCCCAATCGCGCCGTCGCCTGATTGTAAGAGTTTGCCAACGCACTATGTAGCAAGGGGCTGCCGTGATTTTTCAGATCGAAATTTCTAGGGCGCCATACCGAACCGTCTCTACCAGCCACCTCTACCGGAGCATCACTAATGCGTGTCGCCAATGTGTAACGATGCGGTTGCTGCAAGGCCGCCAAGTAAATAGCGGGCTTAATTAACGAACCAATAGGTCTCACAGCGTCCAGCGCACGATTAAACCCGGCATAGCGCATTTTCCGCCCACCAACAACGGCAACCACATCGCCACTGGAAACATCCGTAACCACCATCGCCCCCTGTAACTCTTCAGGCTGACCGGACAGCACTGAGGCCAAACTAACTTCCGCGTGATACTGGGCAATCGGATCAAATGCGGTAAATATTTTCATGCCCTCCGTTTGCAAACTCTGATCACTGTAATCTCGCCTCAGCTGTCGTCGCACTAAATCCAGGTAAGCCGGGAAAACAAATTCCCTGGCATTGGATTTCACCAAACCCAGTGACTGCTGTTCAAATTGCTTTAACTGCTGCGGTGTAATGAGCTGGTGCTCGGCCATTACCGATAACACCAGATTTCGTCGTTCTTTGGCGCGCTGCGGGTTACGCCAGGGGTGAAAATAAGACGGGCCTTTTACCATTCCCACCATCAGCGCTATTTGTCCTGCATTTAACTCTTCAAGTGGCCGATTGAAATAGTGCTGGCTGGCCAGCGCAAAACCATGGATTGCCTTCGCACCCTCCTGCCCTAAATACACTTCATTGAGGTAGGACTCCAGGATTTTTTCCTTGCTAAAGTGCACCTCCACCAAAACCGACATGACAGCTTCCAGTCCTTTGCGCCAGAGACTCCGGTCAGCGGTCAAAAACACATTTTTAACCAATTGTTGGGTAATGGTACTGCCGCCTTGCAACGTCCTTCCCGCTTTCACATTGGCGACTAACGCCCTTGCAATGGCTCGCGGTGACACCCCGTAGTGCTGATAGAAATTTCGATCTTCAATCAGCAACAAGATTTCCGCTAAGCTTCTGGGCACTTCTTCAAGTTTAACCAGTATGCGATCCTCCTGATGGCGAGGATAAATACTACCTATTTCCAGAGGCTCCAGGGCTACACGTTCGAGATCAACAGCGCCGGCCGATTGAAGTTTCGTCACGGTGTTGTTGACAATACTGACGGTAAATCGTTGCGGACCGATCACAGTGCCATTCGTATTGAACCCACGGCTATGAATCCAGAATTCGCTGCCCTGACGTTTCACGCTGCCAGGCTGTCGCCAATCACTACCCGCGCGATACCCGAGGTGTTTTAGCTCCCGTTGCAAATCAGTGGCCGCTATCGACTTGCCCGGGTACAGCGACAGAGCTCGTGCGTACACTCTTGCAGGTAATTGCCATTGCCGGTCATTGAGCGTGTAGCGAACCTTGGCGTCTAGATAAGCCAAACTGCCAAGTAATAGCACCGACAACGCCACGCTCATTTTCAACCAGGGGAAACCACGCCGAGGGGATTTGATCTTTTTCTTTGCCAAGCCTTTTTTACCTGCCAGTACCAATTGTTTTGAGATACCTCAGTTTAACATGGCAATCGCCAATCAATCCCGCCAAAGTCGCGATGCCATTGCATTCGCACTGACATTCCGGATAATAGGCGACCGATATTCATCCATTCTGGACACATCCACCTATGAAAAAATACCACATCTATGGCATTGGCGCCGCTCTTGTTGACACCGAAATTCAGGTGACTGACAACGACTTGTTAGACATGGGGGTTGAAAAAGGCCTGATGACACTGGTGGACGAAGAACGACAACACCAGCTTAGCCATCATTTGGACGGCCACCTTGTTCATGCCAAGCTAGCCAGTGGCGGGTCTGCCTGCAATACCATATTTGCCGCCAGTTGCTTTGGTGCCAATGCCTATTACTCATGCAAAGTAGCTGATGATAGCAATGGGAAATTCTTTCTCCAGGATCTTGAAACAGCAGGCGTCGACTGCAACATCCAGTCACATGGCGGCCAGGGCATTACCGGAAAATGCTTGGTAATGATCAGTCCAGATGCCGAACGCAGCATGAATACTCATCTGGGTATCAGCGAATCGCTGTCGGTAGAACAAGTCAATGCCGAGGCGATTGCTCAGTCTGAGTACGTGTATCTCGAAGGTTACCAGGTGACTTCTGAGACGGGCAAAGCTGCCGCTATCGAAGCTCGGAAGATTGCCGAGCAAGCTGGTGTGAAAACTGCAATCAGCTTGTCCGACCCCGGCATGGTAGAGTTTTTTAAGGACGGTCTAAAGCAAATGATAGGAGACCGGGTTAATCTGCTTTTTTGCAACGAAGCTGAAGCCATGGGCTGGGCTGATACGAGCGACTTGGATACAGCGATTGAATCACTAAAAAAAATCACTGATACATTCGCCATAACGCTGGGGTCAAAAGGTGCACTGGTGTTTGATGGTAGCAGCCTTGAAACGATCGACGCCCATACCGTTGACGCCATTGATACCAATGGGGCTGGCGACATGTTTGCCGGCGCTTTTCTCTATGCGATCAGCCAGGGGCACAGCTTTAAAACCGCTGGAAATCTGGCAAGTCTAGCGTCTGCCACCGTTGTCAGCAGCTATGGCCCTCGTTTGACCAAGGACCAACACCGGGAACTACTCGACAGTTTTGCTGGCTAACGCGCTATAGACTATGTCAACTCATGAACGCTGAATTGACATAGTCTACCGACGATACCGGAAAGGAAACGCCAACACATGACAGCTGAAGATCGCATTCAATTACTGCAATCAACACCTTTTTTTGGCGCCACCAATGAAAGTAGCGTTGCCCTTTTGCTCAGCCTATCTCGAACGACACACATTCCAGCCGGAGAGTATTTCTTTCATCAAGACGATAAAGGCGACTCTCTATTTCTTTTGGAAAAAGGCAGTGCCGAAATATTTAAAACATTTGACGGTGTTGATTATGTTTTGCGAACGGTAAAAAATGGTGACTGTTTTGGCGAAATGACACTAATAGATTTCACGCCTCGTAGCGCAACAGTGCGTGCAGAGTCCGACTGTACTGCCATTGAAATTTCATCGGCAGCGCTGCACAGCCTATATCAACAAGACTGCGAACAATTTCTGATTGTCCAAATGAATATCAGTCGCGAGGTCAGTCGACGACTAAGGGCGTCCGATGAACGCTGGTTTCGGTCACAGGCGGGACATAACGACGCATTAACTGGCTAGAACACCCACCGAGCTCAATCCTCTCTAGTTTTTATAATAGTCCGGCTACGCTTTGGCAACCGCGTCACCGCTTGATTGTGGGACAACGACAATAGAACAGCCACCAATTTGGCTTCATTGTCGGTTCCGGTCTTCATTAGCAACTTATGAAAGTAAGCTCGAATTAATTCTCGCGGCTGGCAGCACTCATCCGCTATATCCTCTACCGGTTTCCCCTGGATCAGCCCCAGGCACAAACTCGATTCAATAGCTGATAAATTCAACTGCTCAACAACCACTGATGGCAGTTCTGACAACCCTGCACTCGCTTCAAATACCGACTTCACTGAAAACCTCTGGTCACCCCAAATGGACTACTGTAAATAGAAATGAACTAGCCATATCATTATTGGACGTAATGCGCAGATTTTATCGGTTAACTGCGTGACCTTCTCGAAAAAATTGTGGTAATAATTGTCAAAGAAAAGTATACCGACAAAACGGGATTACTCTAGCGTCTCGGCCATGACGATTTCTATCAAGCCATGATGTCGGAAAAACACTAAATGGAGCTTCAAATCAATTATTTCGATTCAATTTACCCCCCGTTTGGGCGTATGATAATAGCGCTCAATTTTCTATGTCAGTAAGGAACGAGATGATGATTACGAGATTACTAGCACTCTCATTGACGGCCATGTTGTTCGCCTGTGCTTCGAACACCCCAACGACAATGTCTCCATCACAATTAGCACAAGATCGCGGTTACGAGTTGGGAGAGCCGGTTGATCGGATTATGAACTACCGCCTGGACGGATGGAATTACATCAATTCCCAGTCCGTGATAATTCATTCCGGCGTCAATAGAGATCACCTGGTGACGCTGCGAAACCGCTGCCATGAACTCATGAATACCGAGGCCATTGCGACGACCTCAACCGGCAACGCTATGCGAGCAAAGTTCGACGCCATTATTGTATCGCTGGATGGGCTGCGGCCAACTCGCTCGGCGGGCAATACGAGAAAATGCTACATTGACTCTATTTATGAGATAAGCAAAATAAAAACATCCGATGAAGAATAACAGCGCTATCAGTCCTAGAAGTTACCCACCTCATCGTTAGCGGGTTTGCACCGGCTTTTCTGTCACCGAGCTCCTACTGGCTGGCTATCTAAGAGGGTCAACGGGTGTGTGAGAGTCATGGCATCGGCTGTGATGGCAGCGCAATAGACCAGCACCTCAACACCGCTTGCCATTGCTTCGCGAAAGGTATCACCGTACGACTTGTCAATCAGGTCCGCCGGCGCTACCCGCTCAATACCTGTGTGCAAGACACAAAAAAACAATACAGCCCGGTGACCCTGCTTTACCATGGATATCAGTTCTCTAAGATGCTTACGACCTCGATCACTCACCGCATCCGGAAAAACACCCAGACCCTCACCCAAATGCAGGGTGACACTTTTTACTTCAACAAAACATTTGCCAGGCTTTTTTCCGCCCCCATCCTTCTCCAGTAACAAATCAATGCGACTTCCCTCATCGCCATACTTCACTTCTGTGTAAATGTCCTCATAACCCGCTAACTCGGAAACGATACCCTTCTCAACCGCCTCCTTTACCAACGCATTCGCTTTGGCAGAATGAATACAGGCCATATTGCCATCAGCTACCCTCACCAACTCCCAGGTATGGGCATACTTTCGCTTCGGATTATCTGAGGTGGAGAGCCATACCATCGAACCCGCCTTCGCGCACCCAGTCATAGCTCCGGTATTAGGGCAATGAACGGTGACTTGTTCACCCCCATCCAGTGTCACATCAGCGAGAAAACGCTTGTATCGCTTAATTAGAACGGCTTTAACCAATGGGGGTGATTTCAAAATAGGTTGCCACTAAACATCAAAAAGTCTGTCATTTTCAAACCACCATGCGTCAGTGTCAATGACTTCCTACCCAGGGGAGTCTATTTCAGAAAAATTTTTATTCCTGTCCAACACGCCCACCGCAACCCCTCTAATTACAGCCATTTTATGTGAGCAGGCCAAAGTAAGAAACGTCGCTAACCGATGACGGTCATCGAATCTAACACCGATAGAGCTATTCTGTATAGGTCACTTTTGTATTAAGCTACCTGCCTCAATACA
>CAYNZI010000091.1:0-7865 GCA_964401565.1 uncultured Spongiibacteraceae bacterium | reverse complement strand
CCAGCTCTCAAAGTCGGCGAAGGTATCGTCGGGAGATAGTAGCGGGTGTGCCTCGGCGTCACCTTTTGACTGCGTAACTTCTACCAAGGGCTCCCAGCGGCTACGAGCCTTCAGGTAAGTATCATCCAGAGGATTGTCTTCATCGAAGTTGTCAACCAGCGGAAACATCCAGCCGTTGGAGAGGTTCCCATTGTGGGGGATAGCCAGTATCTGTCCGCCTGTTTTTTCCTCCCAGTTTTCCATCCATTTCCATAGATCTCGGGGATTCGGGCTACCTATCGGTGGGGTGGTTGTATAGGGCTCGATCATGGTGGCCTTGTCTGCGTCATCACGCATCAAAACAACGCGGTGCAGGTTGTTGCCCTTGACGAGTGATGTCCACTCGAAGCCGATGAGTGCTGTAAATTGACCGGGCTCGTTGTAGTCTTCCGCCGCCTGGACGATTGTTTCCCAGGTAGCGCGGTAGGCCGGGTTTCCGGGTTGATAGTTAAGTGTTTCATTAATCTCTCCCTGAGAAAAACGTCTGATCATCTCTACCGTTGCCGCTCGTGCGGTCTGTCCCCCTTCATTAAATGCGGCGTTGAGCTCACGGCCATAGGGATCGGCCATGATATTGGGTGTCCCGGCCAGAACGTCGAGGATCATTCCCATTCCGTCTGAGTGATCGGCAACGGCAAGAAAGTCGTAAGGTTGACTGATGCGCACGAGTTGGCCGGAATTGGATGTGACCTCTTCGCCGCGCGCAAAGCGATAGGCATCACGCGGCATTAGGCGTGTACCGCCTCCCCCCGCATCGCCCGAAAGCCCTGTGTGCACATGAACATCGCCAAAAAGAACTTGTGTCGGGAACGCCTGATTAACATAAGGTGAATAGGCTGGGGTTTTGGGTGTTCCGGCGGTGTCTTCTGCCGCCGCCATTGAATGTGTGCTGGCGGCGCATAGGCAGGCGACAATCAATAAAGATTGGGTGGCACGGCTTGTATGACGCACGGGATCGGTCGCTTTCTTCATAGTTAACTCCAGGGCGGGATATGTTGTTGTAACAAACACTGAGATTGTTGATTGAGCAATCTATATTATAGCAACAAGAATATATTGATCTTTAAGGACAGTATAGTTGTTGTTTGTAGCTAGTCCCTACCGCCTATCAACGTATATGTGCAGCCCGGAATTCTCGCGGGGTTTGTCCAAACCACCGCTGGCAGTTGCGGGAGAGTACAGCTTGTTCAGCGTACCCGATAATGGCGGCGACCTGCGCGAGTGGCGAGCTGGTGTGGCATAGATAGTACTCAGCCTTTTCGCGACGGACGCTGTCGCGAACCTGGTCGAAAGTGATGCCCTCTCGCTTTAATTTACGGTGAAGGGTACGGGGATGCATGGCCATGGCTCTTGCCACAGCGTTGCGATTACAACTGTCAGTACCGAGCGTGCGGCGTATTGCTGTTTCAACACGAGTGGTAACAAGGCCGTCCGCTGTAGGGACCTGTACATCCAAGTAGGATATTGCCGCTTCGTAAAGCTGGGCACCGCGTGCAGACAATGGAACGTTGAGTGTTGACGATCTGATATAAACCGAATTGATCGAGCAGCCGAACTTCACCGGCGCACGAAAATACGTTTCGTATACGGACTTGGAACACAGAGGGTCGTGGGGGAGTTCAACGCGTAGCAGATGAGAGGCGTCTCCCGCCAACATGAGAAGGGTTTGATGCACTAAAGCAATCGCCATGTCTTCCGCCTGCCGCATGCCCCAGTGGGGCATGTTGCCTAGGTTAATAGCTATCCCAATTCGGGTTTCTTTGCCTTGGTTCTCAATTTCCAGTCGGAGAGCGGAGCTTTGCAAAAAGATGTACGCAGCCGCACAGCGTAGGGCTTGCTCCACGGTAGAGGAATTTTGTATGGCGACTGCCAGTGGGCCGAGAATTCCTACGTCCTGGATCGCGGCCAAGCGCAAGCCAAAATCAGGCACATCCAGCACAGTGGCGGAGTGTTCCGCCAGGTGAATAACCTGACGATAGGGAATCAGAGCTTCGTCGTCACCCAGTATTTCTGGGTCGACGCCGCAGTCGAGACTCAACCGCCTTGCGTCTCCCCCATACTCTCCACCAGATTGGCGTAACCGCGCAAGCCGGAGGCCCTCACCAGCGCCGTCATGGAATGTATCCCTGTGTTTTATTTTATCGTTGAGTATCAAAGAAAAACGACTAAATATCAACTCCATGACAGCCGCTCTGGCTACGCCAGTGATCACTGCCGCTAGGAGCATTATACAATTTCAATTTGAGGGGCCTCGTTCAGGCAACCTAATGTTACACCGTGAATCTCGTGCTGATAAATTCCGCATAGGGTGGAGCCGCATTGTGTATCCATGACTATGTGTATGGCCCATCGACTAAACGTTGAGAAATCCACCATATATTTCCAAAGGGATCTCTCACCCCTCCCTGTCGATCACCGTAAGGCATATCAAATACTTCCATCTCCAGGGTCGCTCCAGCAAGCATTGCCTGTTTCATCGCCTGGTCTGAGTTTTCTACATAGATATAATAGGCAGAAGGCATCGCAGGGTATTAATTTCTACCATAGAAGCATCGACGATGATCTTCGCAACGATCAACGGTAAACAGCATCATCCCCCAAAATATGCTTGGCTAAGATGGGTCAAAAAATCGTTAGCATCTAGTTCACCCTGTATGCGATATTCCGTTTTTTCGATACCTTCTCGATTGAATAAGATGATACTAGGTGGTCCAAATAGTCCAAATCGATCGAGCATTTTTTGATTGTTTTCAGAGTTTTTGGTGACGTCGGCTTGTAAAACGATAAAATCTTTAAGTGCGTCTTCTACGGCTGGCTGAGTAAAAACTTTTCTTTCCATATCAATACAAGCCGTGCACCAATCGGCATAAAAATCTAAAATAACCGGTTTATTGTTGGCTGTTGCTTGTTTAATCGCTTGATCTAAGTCTTCGTTGGTTTCTATGCGGGTAAAAATATTATGCCCGGTTGTATCAGGTCCTTCTATAGATTTATTCTGTGAAAACCTAGAAAGGTCGATAGGGTTAAATGGGTCCGTTCCACCACTAATCGAGCCGAAAAATAATAGACTTCCATAAAGCAATAACATAAAACTCAAGGATTTTTTACTACGTGATAAGCCCTCATTCGCAGGTTCTAAAGAGCCAGAGTGAACGGCGTATACAATGAACAGTACCGCCCATAGCATTAAACTGACGTGTCCTGGAATAATGCGAGAAAGAAGCCAAATAGCAACGCCCAACAAAATGACACCAAAAAAGTTTTTAACTTGATTCATCCATAATCCAGCTTTAGGGATTAATTTGCCGCCACCTGCTCCTATAGCTATTAGCGGCAGTCCCATGCCTATTCCTAGCGCGAACAAGGCGCTTGCCCCCACTAATTTATCGCCTGTGCTGCTGATAAAAACTAACGCGCCGGCTAAAGGAGCGGATACGCAAGGCGATGCAACTAAGGCGGACAATGCGCCCATAATGAACACGCCGCTTAAATGCCCGCCTTGTTGCTTATTGCTCAAGTTAAACAGTTTATTTTGTACTATGGAGGGCAGTGCCAAGTTATACAGTCCGAACATGGATAGCGATAGAAGAACAAAAATTGAAGCGAACATAGAAATTGCCCAAGGGTTTTGCATGTACATCTGCAAATTTCCTTTGGCACCAAAAGTAGCTGCAGCAACACCAGCTAATGCATAGGTGATTGACATGCCTAATACATAGGTCGTGGATAGGATGACCCCGCGTTTTACCGAGAGATTGTCTCCTTGGCCGACAATAATACCCGATAAAATTGGTACCATAGGCAGTATGCATGGCGTGAAAGATAATCCAATGCCTAATAATAGAAATATTCCTACCATGGTAAAGAAGCTGGTATGCGCTAAAAAGTCAGAAATGGTACCCGCATTACTATTGAGTTCGGATAGACTCATTTCATGGCGTATTTCTTTCGAATCCGTTAACTTTTGACGAACGTCTTCTGTGGTGTCTGCAGTAGTCACTGCTTTGGTTACTGGTGTAGGTACTGCACTTGTAAGTGTAATCTCCCGCAACTGAGGTTGATAGCATAAACCCTTCTTCGAGCATCCCTGATATTCAACCCAGACAGACCCAGTCGCTGAATTCGGAACAATCATCCTGGTTTCCAGTACATTGTAAAATACCGGCACCTCTCCAAAATTTCTATCATTTTTAATAGTGCTTGACGTTAAATAGTCTAACGGTATCTCTTGTCTACTGTTGTTTGTTTTGTAGAAAGTTGAAATTCTATCTTCATACAGATAGTAGCCGTCGGCTATTTCCCAGGATAATGTCAGATTTTTCCCCTGCTGCTGGCTGGTTAATTTAAAGGCCGTGTCAGGTGGTAGAAAATCAGTTGAATAGGCTGCGTTGCTCGCAAACACTACAATAAAAAGACAAGCTAGTTTAATCCATTGGTGATACATAGCGTTCAGACCCATCATGATTTTTCAGAAGTATGCGTGATGAAACTTAATGCAGTATTAAGGAGGAGGGTGGCTCACCTTTGTTTTTAGACAAAAAAGGTTGTTTTCGATGATATAACCCACGGAATGGTGATGGTTTCTTCGTCCTTATATAGGTTCTCTTAAGGTTGTCTTAAGATTGGCCGCTTAAGATTGGATAAGCTAATAATTTAGGGGTTGACGCATGCGACTAGTTCTGTATCTGGTAATTTTTCTTTTCCCCTGTAGTTTTTCAACGTGGGCTGATGAGCCGCGGCCGGCTCCTGCGTTTAGTTTACCCGGCCTCACGACAGAAGTTTCTCTGGAGGCGTATAGGGGGAAGGTGGTCTATCTCGATTTTTGGGCCTCTTGGTGTAGTCCTTGTAAGGATTCCTTTCCCTGGATGAATGAGATGCAGGCTAAATATGAAGATCAAGGTCTAGTCTTCATCGCAGTTAATGTTGATAGAGAGAAGAACGATGCAGAGCTTTTTTTACAATCAACTCCAGCAGATTTCGTAATTGCTTTTGATGATAAGGGTGCCACCCCAAAAGACTATGAGGTGATGGGTATGCCTAGCGCCTATGTAATAGATAGAGATGGCTATGTTGCTCATTCGCATATCGGTTTCAATTCAGATGATATCGCTGAGTATGAGTCACATATTCGGCAAACACTTTCGGGTAACGGTAAGAATTAGGAGTTAGCAATGAAAATGAAAATTTTATTGGTTTTTAGTGTGCTGGTAATTTCAGCATGCTCAAATCTAGGTGTTGAGCCTTGGGAGCGCGATGTGCTGGCAAAAAAAGAAATGCAGGGTGTATCGAGTGTTGATCAAAGTTTTGATGACCATATTTATTTCAGTAAAGAGGCCTCCAGCGGCGGCGCTGGATTTGGCGGGGGTGGCTGCGGATGCAACTAAAAAAGAAATCTCGTATTAATGGCGCCTTGGCAATGGCCGCTACAGCCTTGCTAGGTGGTGAGGTGGTCGCTGAAGATAAGGGCTGGGAAGTTGACGCATCACTCTTGTACTACAGCGAAGATGACCGTGTAGATGCTACTGAGCCAACAATTAACGCAACAAAAACATTTGCAGATGGAAGTAAGTTGAATTTGCATTTTGTTGCCGATACATTGACCGGAGCATCCCCCAATGGGGCCGCGCCCAGCGACGTACCTCAAACATTTACTCGTCCAAGCGGTAACGGAAGTTTTGTAGTTGCGCCCGGCGAAATCCCTTTAGATGACACATTTAAAGATTCACGTGCTCAGTTTGGTGTGGGCTGGGAAGCACCTATATCACGAGTGATGCGTTATAACGTTGGAGTTAATGTGTCCTCTGAATATGATTACGAGTCTGTTGCAGTTTCTGCAGGGCTCGCTCGTGACTTTAATAAGAAGAACACAACTTTATCGTTTGGCGTGGCATTTGAGGCGGATACGTTAAGCCCTGAAGGCGATATACCAACGCCATTAGCGTCTATGGCTACAGCTGGGTCCCCGCAACCAAGAGATGGTAGTAGCGAAACCAAAGATGTCGTTGACGTTGTGTTGGGTATCACTCAGGTTATTAATGCTCAAACGGTGATGAAGTTTAATGTAGGTACTAGCCAGAGTAGCGGATATCTAAATGACCCTTTTAAAATTGTTAGCGTAGTTGATGTAAATGGCCGAGCGGTCGACTACATTTACGAAAACAGAGATGACTCTAGAACGAAAAAATATCTTTACTGGAGTACGCAATATCATACCCCGTGGGAGGATACCGTTGATTTTTCGTTCCGCTACATGACGGATGACTGGGGTATTGATTCCCAAACAATTGACTTACGCTACCGCTGGAATGTGAGTCCGCGCTTGTACGTGCAGCCGCATCTTAGGTTGTACACGCAAAGCGAAGCTGACTTTTATCGTCATAGCTTGTCACAAGCAGAAGCTATCCCGCAAGAGGTCAGTGCGGATTACCGCTTGGCAGAATTTGACGCGACATCGATTGGCTTAAAAGTTGGTTATGCATTAAGTAGCTCTAGTGAAATTAGTGTGCGATTTGAAACTTATCAGCAAAGAGGAGATACTTCCCCTAGCGGAGCAATAGGTGTTCAGCAACAATATGATATGTTCCCCGATTTGGACGCATCTTTTCTGCAAGTCACTTATTCGCTCAATTTCTAGCGAGAGTCTAATGTTTCGGTGCTTATATTGTTCATAAAGGTATCGCTGATAGCGTGAAAAAATATACTGACCCTATCGATATTAGTCGACCTGTTACCATCAGCTTTGCTGGTGGTAACTTCGTTGTTAAATTTGATGCTATGGCAAGTCTTTGTGAAGTGTTAATTGATACTGATGATGAGGCGCTTGCGGAAAAATTGGCAAATATAGCGGCACATGAAGCATGGCGTATTGAACAAAAGTTTAGTCGTTATCGAAAAGACGGTGTCATTCCCAGAATAAATAATAGCTTAGGTGTACCGCAGCAGGTGGATGAAGAGACCGCTATGTTGATCGATTTCTCTCATCAGTGTTATGAATTAAGTGAGGGTTTGTTTGATATCACTTCTGGGGTATTGAGAAAAGTTTGGAAGTTCGACGGTAGTGATAGAATCCCTGGTCAGCAGGCTATTGATAAATTGATTCCCTTGGTGGGGTTAGAAAAAACTCGATGGAATAACCCTGTTTTTACCTTGCCTGATAAAATGGAAATTGATTTTGGCGGCATTGGTAAAGAGTACGCTGTTGATCGCGTTTTATCTTTATTAGGCCAGGAGACCGATGTGGCGGTCTTGGTTAATTTTGGTGGGGATATAGCCGCCAGTAAACCACCAAAAGTAAAAGGTGTGTGGGCAATAGGCATTGAAGATAAGGCGAAGGAAGAGCAGGCCACGGGCATAATTCATTTTAAACGAGGGGGTATTGCAAGTAGCGGAGATGCCAAGCGTTACTTATTAAAAGCCGGGAAGCGTTACGGCCATATATTGAACCCCAAAACAGGTTGGCCTATAGCTAATGCGCCTAGAGCGGTAACGGTGTTGGCAAATACGTGTACTCAGGCAGGTATTTTGTCTTCTCTGGCAATGATGCAGGGTAAGCGGGCAAAAGCGTTTCTAGAAGCGGAAGGTGTTCAGTTTAACATTCAGCGATAACATATAACTAACTGATTTATATAACAATAAAATCCTATCACGCATTCAAGATAAACGTTCAGCGTACTACCCTAATGTTGGCGATGCGAAGCTATTTCATATGTTTACCGTATCGACACGTCAGCCTTATATGTCGAAGAAATTACATTGTGTCGACATATTCTGTTGACATGGTTATGGTATCGACATATCTTGAGTATATGTCGAAATAATAAGGATTT
>CAYNZI010000090.1:0-7877 GCA_964401565.1 uncultured Spongiibacteraceae bacterium | reverse complement strand
TCAATACAGAGGCAAAGGTATCTTCATCTTCACCGAGGCCTGCAAGGCTCATCAGTGAGTGGTCGGCATCTTCTCGAATAACATCAACGACATCATCGATGGTGATCCGTCCAATCATCTTTCCGTTTTCATTGACTACCGGCGCGGATACCCAATCGTTGCGCTCAAAAAGGTTGGCCACCTCCCTGTCATGCATGGTTGCAGGGATGGCATCAATACCCGTATTCATAATTTCACGGACAGTAGTGCTGGGGTCAGAAACCAGTACCCGCCGCAACGGCAGTAAGCCAATATATTCATCGCTGCGGTTCACCACGATCAAATTATCCGTCATCTCTGGCAGCTCGTCGTGGCGTCGCAAATACCTTAAAACAACCTCTACCAGTGTTTTCGGACGGACAGTAATAGCATCCGTATTCATCAGGCCGCCAGCGGTGTCTTCGGGATAGGACAGGACGTGCTCGACTCTTTGTCGATCTTGCTGGTCCATCAGCTGTAATACTTCTTGTATTACTCTATCTGGCAGCTGCTGAAGCATGTCAGCAACGTCATCCGCTTCCAGTCCTTCGGTAATGGTGGCAACTTTTTCGGTATTCATTTGTTTCAAGAATTGGCTTTGGATCTCGTCGCTGAGAAAGGGGAGAACTTCCCTTTCCCGTTCGATCTCTATGAGTCGCCATAGTACTGAGCGTGCTTTGGGGGGCGATGATTCGAGAACATGGGCCACGTCAGCGGGAGGAAGGCTTGCGAGCAAGCGACGGACCTGAATGAACGTACCGCTATCGAGCGCTCGATTCAATTGGCCCAGATGATCTCGGGTTTGAATAAAATCTGCTGATGTTGGCATAATTGCTCCGCCGGAAGGTAGGCTGGGTGACGGCGTCAATTATCCAGAAAAGTTGTCGATCCAACAACTAAAGAAGAGTAGGTGCCATGGTTTTTGTGATTTTGCGTTGTATTGATTGTCAGACGCTACAATATGAGCGCTTTATTCTCCTTCATCAAAGCGATTATTAATCAGGCTGGTGACGGCATCCATCGCCTGTTGCTCGTCATTACCGTCAAATTCAAGGTCAAGATCTGTACCTTTGCTGGCAGCTAACATCATCACCGACATGATACTCTTCCCATCTACCATATTGCCGTCTTTTCCCACTTTAATATTGCAGCCAAACGACGTTGCGGTGGTCACGAATTTAGATGCAGCTCTTGCGTGAAGGCCGAGTTTATTGATGATGGTAATTTTGGTCTTAATCATAATTCAATCAATTTTCACCGTGGTCAGCTGTGCAGTTTGTGTAGTTCTCTGTGGCGTACCTGCACATTCTGGTAAAGGCTATCGAAATAATTGGATAGCCGTTCTGCCATGTATACTGATCGATGCTGCCCTCCAGTGCAACCAATCCCGATAGTGATGTAGCTGCGGTTGTTGTGCTCAAATAAAGGCAGCCATTTTTCCAGGTAATATTGTATGTCGGTGAACATTTCCTTAACTTCATTTTGTTCGTCGAGAAAGTTGATGACGGGCTGATCCTGGCCAGTTAAGGCCCTTAGGCTGGTATCCCAGTGAGGGTTTGGAAGAATTCGAATGTCATAAACAATATCGGCGTCGACTGGAATGCCTTGTTTGAAGCCAAAGGATTGGAACAAAATGGATATCCCCGCGCCTTGTTTTTCGACCAGCCTCGATTTAATCACCGTGCGTAATTCGTGCAGGCTCAAGCTGGTGGTATCGATGGTTAGTGTGGCGACGTCGGCAATAGGTTCGAGTATTTTTCGCTCACGAATGATGGCTTCGGTTAGCGCTGTATGCCTGTTGCTTAGCGGGTGCCGCCTTCTGGTTTCGCTAAACCGTTTAATGAGGCGTTCACTGTCCGCATCCAAAAATAGAATGTCGATATCAAGATCTGCCGGCTTATTATGGAGTAAGTCGGCAAGGTTGGTGAGGTCTTGGCTGGCATTTCGGGCGTCCACACAAATAGCGACTAGATCGTGCTCGATGGCACTACTATCTTGTAGATGACGGACGACTTTGGGTATTAAAACAACCGGTAGATTGTCAATGCAATAGTAACCCTCGTCTTCCAAGAGGTTCAGGGCTGTACTTTTTCCGGACCCGGATCGCCCGCTGATAATGACCAGCTTCATTTGCGGTGCCTTTTGGCGTCATCTGTTATAGATAGAGGATTGCTAAAACTACCAAACAGAACTTCCTGTTGGCAATGATTAATTCGTTGCGCGATGTTAGCCTTGGTAGGTCTTTGTTGTAGTCGCGGGCATCAATCAATGTTCAGTGAGGCGCAGAGCACTAGTAAGCCGATGCGGCCGCATAAAGCTCCTCGCTGTTTTTTGCATTTCGCAAGTGATCACAAAAGCCGTGGTCGCTGAATAGTCCCGCTAACTTAGCCAATACGGCCAAATGCTCATCGTGCGCTTTGTCGGGGACTAGCAAAACAAACAGCAGATCAACGGGTTCCCCGTCGATGGCATCGAAATCGATGGCTTGTTCAAGCTTGATAAGACATCCAGTAATTTCATGACAGCTTTTTAATCGGCAATGAGGTATTGCAATTCCCTGCCCCAGTCCGGTACTGCCTAATCGTTCACGGGCAATTAAACTATCAAAAATCTGGTTTGGATTGAGAGTAGGGTTGTCTTCACAAATAAATTGAGCGACTTTTTCGAGAGAACGCTTTTTGCTGGTGCCCGGCACACTATTGTGAGTGCGGCCGGGGCTGAGGATGGAGTTTAGTTTCATGATTCCCAGTGTAACTGTCGCTATTGATTACAGTATGCTATTAAGGGTAAATACGATGGATACAGTGGAAGTAGCGAGCCCCCATTAACGGGAGGCTGACCCGTGACTGCGTCCGACATTTTTCTCTTTGTGTTTGATCAGCTGTCTGTCCAGTTTGTCGGTCAGTTGATCAATTGCAGCATACATATCGTCTGCTTCACAGGCCGCAAATAAATCGGCACCGGCCACATGCACGGTGGCTTCAGCCTTTTGAATATTCTTTTCTATTGTGAGCGTGACGTGTGTGTTGGTGATGTTATCGAAGTGTCGCTGAAGCTTGGAGAGTTTAGTATTGACGTATTCACGGAGTGCGGGGGTGACTTCTACGTGATGTCCACTGACGTTAATTTGCATAAGCTGCTCCTTTGGTTTGTCCTGATTAAGGTACTCCTTTGAGTACCATTTTGTCGAGTCTAATTCACAGTTAACCCCGTGAAATTGTTTACAGATTCAGTTTTTACTGTGATTATCGTTGGTCAATATCTATTGGATCAGTTGTAAGTGGTTAAACTTCGTTCAAACCAGTCTTTTTCGTTCATTTGATGGCGGTATCATCAACGATTCTCTGTATTTGGCGATTGTGCGTCTGGCTACTTTGATGCCCTGATCTGCCAGAATGATCGTTATTTTACTGTCGCTCAATGGCTTCCGAGGGTTCTCTGCGACAACCAGTTTCTTGATCAGTGCGCGAATTGCTGTGGATGAGCATTCGCCACCAGAGTCCGTGCTAACGTGGCTGGAGAAAAAATATTTTAATTCGAAAATACCACGCGGTGTGTGCATATACTTTTGGGTGGTGACGCGTGAGATAGTGGATTCATGCATTTCAACGACTTCGGCAATATCGTGTAAAACCAACGGTTTCATGGCCTCTTCGCCGTACTCGAGAAAACCTCGTTGGTATTCTACAATTTTTGTCGCGACTTTCATCAGGGTTTCGTTGCGGCTTTGCAAGCTTTTCAAAAACCAGCGCGCTTCCTGCAAATTGTCCCGTAAAAAGGTATTTTCATCGCTATTGTCAGCGCGTTTCACCAACGAGGCGTATTCTGTGTTGATACGTAATTTGGGGGCTATGTCGGGATTGAGTTCAACGCTCCACCGACCTTTGATTTTTTTTACATAGACATCGGGGACGATGTATTCAGTGGTATCGGAGGCAATTGTTTCGCCCGGATTAGGATTGAGGCTCTGGATGAGCGTTAATACTTCTTGCAGCTGAGGTTCTTTCAGTTTGCTACGTCGCATTAGCTGGGAGAAGTCACGGTTTCCCAATAGTGCCAGATGATGCTCAATGACCATTTTGGCTTCTTTCAGCCAGGGTGTTTCTATAGCCAATTGGTTGAGCTGAATCAGCATGCATTCCTGTAAATCTACGGCGGCGACACCGGGGGGATCAAACTGTTGAATTCTATGCAATACAGCGAAGACCTCGTCCAGTTCGATATCGGGGTTGTCTGGTTCAAAGCTGGTGTGTAGCTCTTCTGCTGTTTGGGTTAACCTGCCGTTACCATCGGTGGCGTCGATAATCGCCATGCCAATGGTCCTGTCAATATCGGACATGCGAGTAAGGTTTAGCTGCCACATCAGGTGGTCTTGTAGTGAATCAACGCTGCCATTGCGAGAGTCGAAGTCAAAATCACCGCTATCGGCGGAAGCTTGTGAAAAAGGTGATGCGCTAGCTTGGTAGACGTCATCCCACTGCGTATCAACAGGTAGCTCATCGGGTATCGTTTCTTGCCAGTCGCTATCTGCCGTAGGGCCTTCAGTTTCCGGCGTGGTGTTCGATTCCTTTTCGCTGGCCGTGTTATCACTGAAGTCAACTTGCTCGGTTTTGGGGGCGTCAGGATTACTGTTTGAATCCGGTTCGTCTCCTTCCCCTGCGTCTAACATAGGGTTGCTTTCAAGGACTTGCTGGATTTCTTGCTGAAGATCTAAGGTGGAAAGCTGTAGTAATTTGATCGCCTGTTGGAGCTGCGGTGTCATCGTTAGATGTTGGCCGATTTTTAGCTGTAACGATTGTTTCATAGCTTATTCGATATACTCATACGCATCCCTGATGGATTTGGGAACTAGATACGACTTTCTACAGTTTAGTCAGGGATGTTGCTACATGCAATCATTATACCGAGTTTGCGACATGTTCACGGCTTGATAGTTGGGCGAGCGTAGGTCTGAGTAATGACTACAATTCGAATTGATGGCCGAGATAGATATCCCTGACCTTTTGATTGTTTAAGACGGTGTTGGCATCGCCTTCAGAAATAATATATCCCTCGCCAACAATATAGGCTTTCTCGCATATGTCGAGCGTTTCCCTGACATTGTGATCGGTGATCAATACGCCGATTCCCAGTGATTTAAGATGGTTGATGATTTGTTTAATGTCATTAACTGATATGGGGTCTACGCCTGCAAATGGTTCATCAAGCAGGATAAAAGCAGGCTCAGTGGCCAGCGCTCTGGCGATTTCGACCCGACGTCGTTCGCCGCCAGAAAGGGCCATTCCCAGGCTGTCACGAATGTGCAGGATATGGAATTCTTGCAATAAGTCCTCGAGCTTTTCCGCTCGTTGTTGTCGGCTTAGTTCTTTGCGTGTTTCCAGAATTGCCATGATATTATCGGCCACTGAGAGCTTCCGGAAGATTGAGGCTTCCTGAGGTAGGTAGCCAATGCCTTGACGAGCCCGGCCATGCATGGATAGACCGGTCAGATCGACATCGTCGAGTCGAATTTGGCCATTGTCTGCCGACACAATGCCAACAATCATATAAAAACACGTGGTTTTTCCGGCTCCGTTGGGGCCTAGTAGTCCGACGATTTGTCCGCTGTGTACTTCCAGTGAAACATCTTTGACAATGGGACGTCCCTTGTACGACTTAGCCAGGTGACTAGCTGTCAATATTGACATGATTACCCTTACTCAGCGATGTTTGTGGTTTTATTACAGGATGTGTCAGCTTTGCCGTCGGGAAGCAGGATCATATTCACTCGGGAAGAATCCGTACCGCCGCCAGAGGCCTTAATTTTTTCCGCAGCGATATTATACTCGATGCGCTTACCAGTAACGGTGGAGCCATCTTTTTTGATACAGGCGTCGACCAATAAAATGACGGTTTCGTCTTGTAGCTGATAGTCCAGCGTTTCAGCCTGAGCCTCAACTGGCGGGCTTTCGCTGTCAGATTGTTGCTCAAATGTAGCGGGTGTCCCTCTGGCTATAATAGAGGTAACTTCGCGATTCTTACTGTGTATGGTGATGTGTTCCCCGTTGATTTTCAGCGATCCCTGGATCATCTGAACATTGCCGAAATATTCGGTTGTTTCACCGTTCTCCAAGGTTTTCTGGCTGGCTCTGTCAGATTGGATGTTGATGGGTTGTTCGTTATCGTCGGGTAATGCTGCGACGTGATTAGACAGGAGCGCTAATAATATCGCCCCCGCTTTAATCCACATTGTTGGTTGATACCAGTGGTTCATATTGACCTCTAACATGATTAAGTAATGCAATTTCTTTCTTTTCAAGGTCGGCTTTCATACCGATTGCCCGGGTGAATCCATTACTGTTGAGCAGCGTTACTGGTTTATCAGTTTGCGCCTGCCTTTTTTCAGGAAATATAGTTAGTGAGGGAGTCTTTAGTGAGGTGGTTCGGTCGGTGTTTGCGATGACAACCTGTTGTATCAGCTCAGCTCTATCTTCATGTTGGAATAACACGCCAACCTTTGCGCTCACGTCCCATTGGTGTTCACCGGCTGTGTACAGCTGAAAAACCGGGTTGGTAAGATCAATGCTGTGGTTGCCGGGGTTATGTAAAACACGTTGACTGCTTACTGACGTGTCGAGCAATCCTTGTTCGTCAAATTGAGTGCTGACATCATTTATTAAATAAAAATCTGCCTTAGTGCTTATTTCGGTATGACTGGTGTGTGTTGTCTGCAGTCCTGACTCGGGATAGGCTAGTAAATACAACAGCACCGCAACAACGCCAATGGCAATAACTATTCTATTGATGTTCAGAGAGCTTAAAAGTTTCATCGCACCGATTCTGTTTTGTGCTGGAGCATAGTGGTCGAAAGTCTTGCCGCTCGTTAGGCGACACCGGCATTTAACAAATCATGCAGGTGTACGGCGCCAATAGGTTTGTTTGCTTCGTCGACAACAGCCAGCGCGCTAATTTTACCGTGATCCATAATGCCTAAGGCTTCCGCGGCTAACATGCCGGGGTTTACGGTTGTGCAATCTCGGGTCATTATGTCAGAAACGGCCGTTTGATGAATGTCGACATTTTGATCCAGTGCCCTGCGTAGATCGCCGTCAGTAAAAACGCCGATTAAGGTATTGTCGTGATCAACAATCGTTGTCATACCTAGACCTTTGCGGGTGATTTCCATTAAGGCTTCACTGAGTTTTGTGCCGACGAGAACAACGGGTAATAATGGGCCGGTGTGCATTACATCTTCAACTTTGAGCAGTAGCTTTCTTCCCAGGGCGCCGCCAGGATGCGAAAAAGCAAAGTCTTCAGCACTGAAGCCTTTGGCTTCCATGAGTGAGATGGCTAATGCATCTCCCATCACTAGGGTGGCCGTTGTGCTCGATGTAGGCGCAAGGTCCAGAGAGCATGCTTCTTGCGATACACTGACATCAATATTGGCGTCGGCAGTTGTTGAAAGCGTTGACGCTGGGTTGCCAGTCATGCTGATCAGTGGTGTCCCCATTCGCTTTAGTAATGGCAGTATAGTGATCACTTCAGAGGTGTTGCCAGAGTTGGATAGCGCAATCACAACGTCGTCAGGTGTAATCATACCGAGATCTCCGTGACTGGCCTCTCCCGGATGAACGAACATGGCTGGTGTGCCGGTGCTGGCCAGAGTGGCGGCTATCTTTGTGCCGATATGGCCGGATTTCCCCATGCCGGTTACTACCACTCGGCCGCTGCAGGCAAGTATTAGCTCACAGGCGCGCTCAAAATTTTCATCAATTCTGTCCAGGAGTTCGCTGATCGCATCTCGTTCCATGGAGATGGTGCGTAGAGCAGATTCTTTCAGGCTAAGTTTAGGCATCGGTATCTCAATTCATCACGCAACA
>CAYNZI010000089.1:6926-7881 GCA_964401565.1 uncultured Spongiibacteraceae bacterium | reverse complement strand
GACCGACGCGCTGCTCAAAGCTAAACGAAAATATAAAGATTACGAAAACATTGAGCTTCAGGCTGACATTATCGAGGCCAATATTCTTGCCTGTGCAGGAGAAACTGATACATCCAAACAAAAAGTCACCAGCATTCAAGCTCGACTAAAATTTGCTAATAATTTGTCCGCGCAATTGATGCTGGATATGGCAACAACGTACCAGTCGATTGATGAACACGACAAAGCAAAAACCATACTCAAAGATCTTGCTAAAACCTATCAAGACGACGACCGTATTGGAGAAGCTATCGACAAATTGTCCGATGAACCGCTCAGTCGAAAAGGTAAGAAGAATGCGATAGAGCTAAATCAGCAAGGGAAAGAGCTTTTTGCCAGTAAAGACTACCAGAAGGCTGTTATGCTCTTTAGTCAAGCACTAAAACACTACCCCAATAACGTCGGCCTCAATTTAAATTTGATGCTCGCATTAGTGCGCAAAATGTCAGCCGATGGCAGCTCAAAGGAACAAATCGAACAATGCACAAGTGCAAAGGAAAAACTCGCTCACATCACCAGTGAAAACCCATTGTTTGAGCGCTATAACATTCTGTGCAGCCACTTCGCCAAAATCAAACTATCCGCATAAACTAAACTGGCCAACCCACTCTACTACAATGGTTAATGGAACGGACATGAGCGAAGAAAACCCAATTGATTTTTCGTTACTACTAGCATCATCAGTTCACGACATTAAAAACTCTCTGGGAATGTTGTTGTCGTCACTGGATGAAGTAATTGATATCAGCACGGAAGAACGCCCCGAACATCGGAAAAGTTACAGCATATTACGAGGCGAAGCTTCTCGCATCAACAATGCGCTCATTTACTTACTTGGCCTGTATCGGCTCCAAAACAAGCAACTATCACTAAACCTCGAGGAAGTGTTTCTTCAAGATTTTCTTGAAGAACAAGT
>CAYNZI010000089.1:0-6916 GCA_964401565.1 uncultured Spongiibacteraceae bacterium | reverse complement strand
GAAAGCCAAAAACTGCTTTTCGACGTTAATGATGTGGTCGTTAGCATCGATTGCGACGAAAACCTCACCGGCTATTTTGACGAAAACATGATTGCTGGCGTGGTGAATAACATTCTGGTCAATTGTGCAAAGTACACCCGCGATAAGATTTGTCTTTCAGCCTCTATTAAGGACAGTTTTCTTACTATCGATATCATCGATAATGGTAACGGTTATCCGGAAAATATCATTGACCATATAGGCAACAGCTCTCGCAGCATTGACTTCAATAGTGGCAGTACTAATCTGGGCTTGTTTTTCTCCCAACAAATTGCTTCAATTCACGAATGCAAGGGAAAAACAGGGTCGATCGGACTTTCCAACCTGGATGACGGCGGGGGCTGCTTTACGCTCATGCTACCATAGGGCTTTTCAAACAGCGCCCCATCCACTTTAGTTTCGCTAGGCTACGGGCAATATCAAAACCCTGAACCTCAATGTACCCACCATACAGGGCATCGTCAATGCGATACAGCGTTGCGTTATACTCATAAATTCTACCGCAGCCAATCAGTAAAATACAAAAATGCGCCACGATATCTATTAGCACCGAATTTCTGGCGAAAACAGCATCCATCACACGAAACTCCAGACATGAATGATTCCGAAGACTACCAGAAAAAGAAACGTTTTTTCGACAATCTGCTTACCATTTACGGACGCAAGCCGGTATTGGAAGCGCTGGAAGATAGCCATATGCGCCTGTACAAACTCCACATGGCGGATTCTAATAAATCAGGCGGAATAGTTGCAGACATCATCAAGCTGGCTGAAAAAAGAGGCGTCGAGATTCAATGGCACGATCGCAAGGCACTATCCAGAATTTCTCGCAACAGTAAACAAGATCAAGGCGTTGCTGCCGATATTGAAATTGACCAACACCAATCATTGGAGCACTACCTGCAACAAAATACCCGCGACGATAGAATCAATCTCATCGCACTGGACAATATTACCAACCCTCAAAATTTGGGCATGATTATTCGTTCCGTTTGTGCAGGGAACATCGATGGATTAATCATTCCACGCAAGGGTTGCGCCGCCCTCTCCCCACTGGTTATTAAAGCCAGTGCAGGAACTGTATTCAAGGCGCCCCTACTGCACTGTGAGAACCTAACTCAAGGCCTGACAGCATTGCGGCAGCACGGCGTGACCGTATGCACGCTGTCGTCTCACGCCAAACAGTCGCTTTTTGAATACCGACCTCAACAATCGGTGGTGTATATTTTGGGCAACGAAACGGAGGGTGTATCAAAAGAAGTTGAAATGTTATCCGATCAGCAATTATCAATACCGATGAACAATGGAGTGGAGTCACTCAATGTGGCTGTTACTGCTGCACTCATTGCCTTCAAGCAATAAATGCAGAGGCTTTCTATTTGGAAAGGTAGGTCATACCCTCTTCCAAGCCTTTGACCGTCAAGGGATACATGTGTCCTTCCAGCAATTTATTGGTCACATCAATTGAGCTAGTGTAATGCCACTCTTCAGGCGGAACCGGATTAATCCAAATGACCTTGGCATAGGTTTCTTTCAGTTTGCGCATCCACACCTCACCCGACTCTTCATTCCAGTGCTCTACGCTGCCACCGGGTTGGAGAATTTCATAAGGGGACATCGACGCATCACCTATAAATATGACCTTGTAATCGCTACTGTATTTATGCAGTACGTCGAGCATCTGTAACCGCTCATTGTGTCGTCGGATATTATCGCTCCACACAGATTCGTAAACGAAGTTATGAAAGTAAAAATACTCCATATGCTTGAACTCTGACCGAGCCGCGGAGAACATTTCCTCACACACTTTAATATGAGGATCCATCGAACCACCCACATCAAAAAACAAAAGTACTTTTACAGCATTGTGTCTCTCGGGAACCATTTTGATATCCAAAAGACCGGCGTTGTGAGCAGTGGAGCGAATAGTATCGTCCATATCCAGCTCTTCTTCCGCCCCAGTTCGCGCAAACTTCCTCAAGCGTCGCATGGCAACCTTAATGTTACGCGTACCGAGTTCAACACTGTCATCCAGGTTTTTATAGTCTCTCTTTTCCCAGACTTTCACGGCTTTCTTGTTTTTGCTCTCGCCACCGACGCGCACACCTTCAGGGTGATAACCGCTATGCCCAAATGGTGAGGTGCCACCGGTACCAATCCATTTGTTGCCGCCCTGATGGCGTTTCTTTTGTTCGTCGAGCCGCTTCTTGAATTCTTCGATAAGCTTGTCCAGACCACCCAAAGATTCAATTTTTGCTTTATCTTCTTCGGACAACTGCTTGGTAAACTCATGCCGCAACCAGTCTTCCGGAATCATTGCCTCAATAACATCTTCAAGCGTTTCCAGATCTTTGAAGTAAACACCAAAAGCCCGATCAAATTTATCGAAATACTTCTCGTCTTTCACCATTATGGTACGACTGAGATAATAAAAATCGTCGATATTGGCAAAAGCCAGATTGTTTTTTAACGCGAGCAGAAGATCCAGTAATTCCTTAATGGAAACCGGGACACCTGCACGTTTTAATACCTGAAAAAAACTGATTAACATGATCTATTACCAACAACGCATTCGCTTTGCTTCAGCAACCAAAGACTATTGGTTGCGAGTTTCACGCCTGTGCATAAATGCCAACCGCTCCAACATGTGAACATCTTGTTCGTTCTTCAGGAGCGCGCCATATAGGGGTGGGATCGCTTTGGTATTATCGCGATTCTTAAGAATTTCTTCTGGAATATCATCCGCCATAAGCAACTTCAGCCAGTCGATTAATTCGGATGTAGAAGGTTTTTTCTTCAGTCCGGGGATAGCACGAACATCAAAGAACATTTCAAGCGCCTGAGTAACGAGTTCCTTCTGGATGTCCGGGTAGTGGACATCCACAATTTTCAACATCGTTTCGCGGTCAGGGAATTTAATGAAGTGGAAAAAACAGCGACGTAAAAACGCGTCAGGCAATTCTTTCTCATTGTTACTGGTAATGATAATGATAGGACGTTTCTTTGCTTTAATTGTCTCGCCCGTTTCATAAACAAAAAACTCCATTTTATCGAGTTCAACCAACAAGTCATTGGGAAATTCGATATCAGCTTTGTCGACCTCATCGATAAGCAAGACAACTTGCTCATCAGAATCGAACGCTTCCCACATCTTACCCTTCTTGATGTAGTTTTTAATATCGTGGACCTTTCCATCGCCAAGCTGAGAATCTCGCAAGCGGGAAACAGCATCGTATTCGTACAAACCTTGCTGCGCTTTGGTTGTAGATTTGATATGCCACTGAATCAAAGTCATTCCCAGGGAGGCAGAAACTTCTTCAGCTAAAAGTGTTTTACCGGTTCCCGGCTCACCCTTTATTAGCAGAGGGCGCTCTAAAGTGACCGCCGCGTTGACCGCCATTTGTAAGTCGTCTGTTGCAACGTATGTTTCAGTACCTTGAAATTTCATCTCGTAACCATCTTATTGCCTGGATAATGGGTGCACAGACTACCAGACTTATTCTCAATGGCAAGGTTCTTAACCGGAAGATAGTTATAACAAAAGCCACTACTTACTATTTTCAGTATCCGGATCGATATCAATGGCGTCATCCGGCAGGTCAAACTCGTCCTCCAACTCCAATTCCAGGCTATTCTCCACCGGCGCCTCAACAGCCACTTCTGACAAACTGCCATCATCCAAATCAATTTCTAAATCGACTTCTAAATCGACTTCTAAATCGACTTCGTCAAGCTGCTCGCCATCGAGGTCGTAGTCAGTGTCAGTGTCGCCATTGTCCGCATGCTCATCATCCAGACTTCCGCCGATAGGCTGATCGAGTAAATTATCATCACCTACTTCGGGCGCCAGCTCTGATAAGACCTCTAGTTCATCCGGCTCAGATATATCTGCAGGAAGAACAGGAATATTATCATTCAGCTCGCCATTTGATGCATCTTCCGCAATCACACTCGCCTCATCAACGTCGTCATCTGCGTTCAATACAGCGGATTTGGACCGACTTCCAGCAACGGCCTTGTAACCAAAATAAATCAATATCATTGCCAGTATCTGCGCTATCGCAATTCCGGCGTACAACGCGATGTTTCCCCAGTCGATATTGTCACTAGACGTTTGCTCTGCTGCAGCCACTACTGCAATGGCTTCCTCCGGCTTAGGGTCAGCTTTTTGATCTGGTATCTGCGCAGGTTCATCGTCTACTTTTTGCTCACCCACATCGTCAGAACGATCGACTACCGTGTCGATCTCTACCTCAGGCTGCCATTGCTGGCCTTGAATATGGTGTTCCACCTCAATGGTTTGAGTCTGCTCTGACAGACGACTACCGTCTCGAAAGACACCCTCCAGCTCAAAGGCCACTTTAACCATTCCCGCCCGCTCCATCGGCGGAAGCTCCAAACGCCAGCGCCGCTCCGATATCATCTCCACCGATATGGTTTTAACCGCATTCCCCGGAGTTGTGATGTGCGCGGTAACATCAACCTGCGCACTATCGATGTCCGCATTTCTTGCATACAATTTTATGGTGTGCCGCGGAGGCTCACTGCCGGTAGTCGTCGAACGGATATCATATTGTTCTCTGACCGCGATTGTCTGTGCTTGCTGGCGCTGAAACGTTTTTCCATTCGCTGCGATGACAACATCGTAAACGCCCGCCTTTTCAAACATATCGAGCTCAGTCGTATACATCCCGTTTCTCGGGATTGGGTCAATCTCAGATAACGAGACCATCCATTCCTGTTTGTCATCATGTCGTGTAACCGTCGCTGAAATATCGACCAAATTTAACAGCTCAGGTTTAACTATTGCCAGCCCGTCTTCATACAAAGCGGCAGCTACGGTTGCAGCGTCACCGATGAAATGACTTCTCTTCAGCGGCGCCACTTTCAAACTTAAATCACTGATCACTGTAACGCGACTGCCAGGCTTCAGGTCGGCCTCTATAACCCACTGACCCACTAACGGCGTTTTGGCCGTAATCAATTCATAATTGTGCTGTCGAAACCATTTGATATTGTCTGGGTGCTGGTCAAAAGAATAGGTTTTTCCGTCCGGTGACACCAAGATGACTCCCTTTGAACCGTCTTTTTTAAAGACTAGCGTCGTGAACTCGTCAACACTGGAGTCGACGTTATAGCTATTACCCTCGATGGGTAGTTGCTCTGCTGGTACGGCGGCATCGAATGCCTGCACAAAGATCCTCGATAGATCGTCGGCAGTTTCAGCGACAGCAGCCAACCCGCCTGTTTCAGCAGCCAACAGTTCCATCAGTTCCCAATCAGCATTCTTCGATAAAGCAACAGTATGAATTGTTACCCCTGCATCTTTCAGAGCGGGAAAAATGTCGGTAATAATCCGCTGCCTCGCCCTGTCATTATCCGCCGATGACAGCGAGACATCGACCATACCGTCTGTAAGCAAAATTAGATGCACCTTATAACGCGCATCCATTTTATCCACATCAGCCACCGCCTTTTCCAGCGCTGCTGGAATATTGGTGCGCAAGGCCACAGAAGTGATTTTCTCCGCCTGAGCACTCGCGTTAGCCCGCCATGCGGCATTAACAGTACTGCTCGGAACCAGGTTGTTTACCCATTGGCCAAATGTCCAAACTCCAGCCTTCGAACCTTTAGGAAAGAGCTGAACCAATAACTCTAACGCCGGGCGACGCAAGTAGTTAGGATCATTTTTCTTCATGCTTCCCGATATATCAATAACCACCCGCACATCGGGCGTCAGCTCACTATCCACTAACGAAATCGCACCACTTGCTACTTCCTGCCCCCAGGCGAACGCTGTGAACAAAATACTGCAAGCCAAACAAACAATGCGTGATATTTTCATACCCATGGAAACTCTCAAATCATATCAGTGGACTGGGGGATTAACGTGAGGTGGATTGAGTCGCGAAAAAGCGACGCCAGATCCACCGGATGAGGTAGGTTAAGAAAATCAGCACCATTAACACCGCCAGCACTGGCAACAACCGAGGAGTAACAGCAGCGAAACCCTCGTTCAAACCCTCCATGATCATCACCATGAATGCCGGCACCCAGTAACCCTGCCCAGGTTCGATAGTCGCCGGTGTAATCAATAGTGCCAACAAACTTAGTTGCAATAGGATTTTCACATGAAGATTATTGATACCCATGAGCAAACGCCAGAACAGAATATGCGACGCTGCAACGGCCAAACAATAAATTGACCAAGAAAGGTAGTAGTCGTTGCCAATGTCCATAGGTAGGGCTAATTCCAAGTAATCAATGTGCAGGTAACTGTACAAGCTCTGCAAATAGGTAGTATACACTGCCGGTGGCATGCCACTAACTCTACTACGACCAAACTAACGGTCTGCTTTTGAGGTGTCGCTACCCCGTGTTCATTTTTCGACTGACTACTCTGGGCAAATTGCTGTCAGTCAACATACTACACACCCAAAGCACCTATCGTTATTACAAGCCATTCAAATTAGCATGCCGTATTTATTTTTTTCGTTGAATATTTAGACCATCTCACTCACACCACGCTATGATATGTTCTTCAAAACCATCGGGATGAACATACTCTTCACTGAGCGCTCTCCCCTTTATTGAAACCCCCGCTTGATGAACGGTCTCTTTACTTCCGGAAATCAAATGATGCCACGAGGCCAAAGGCTTTCCCTCTGCAACCAGCCTGTAGGCGCAGGTTGACGGTAACCAATGAAATTCTTCTACGTCTTCTGGTTGTAACCACACACAATTTGGCACCAGCTCGTTGCGCTGCTGGTATTCCGTGCAGCGACACTGCTCATCCATATAGCGACATACCACCTTGGTATAAAAAACCTCACCGCTATCTTCGTCTTCTAACTTGTGCAAACAACATTTAGCGCAG
>CAYNZI010000088.1:0-7916 GCA_964401565.1 uncultured Spongiibacteraceae bacterium | reverse complement strand
GATCAAACGAGTTGTATGAGATACGGACACGCGAACCTGGCTGGAAGACTCGATCAGCGCTTTGACCAGGCTGGTTTTGCCAGCGCCAGACGGCGCAGATACGGTGTAGAGTGTACCTCGGGTGGTGCTTGTCATCTTGAGTGGGTTCCTTGGGAGCGGGTTGTCTTACACATTTTCCGATGTTTACTGTGGTTTATCTACTCGATATTTTGGATCTGCTCACGCATTTGCTCTATCAATACCTTGAGCTCCACCGCTGCCTGAGTAGTATCGCTGACGATTGATTTGGATGACAAAGTATTAGCTTCACGATTGAGTTCTTGCATTAAAAAATCCAGTCTGCGCCCACAGGCTTCACCTTTGGTTAATACTCGCCTGACTTCAGTAATATGCGCGTCAAGTCGGTCGAGCTCTTCGTCGACATCGGCTTTCTGGGCCAGCATCACTACTTCTTGTTCAAGGCGTTCTTGATCCAGTTCTGCTGTAAATTGAGCCACTCGGTCAATCAGCTTTTGTCGTTGTGCTTCCAAAATAATGGGCATTTGGGTGCGAACGTCAACGGTAATGGCGGTAATCGAATCGAGCCGCTGTTCAATAAATTGCTTTAACGCAGCCCCCTCACGTTCGCGGCTTGAAAGAAGCTGTTGCAAGGTGGTTTTGAAGACAGATAGTGCGTCGTTGCAAACAATCTCGTCGTCAGTCTTGGTTTCGATCATGACACCTGGCCATTGCAGCAGTTGCAATGGGTTTAGCGGAGCAGATTCTTGCAGTTGCTGCTGGACATGTTCGCTGGTTGCAATGAGTTTGGTTAGTAGCTCGTCATTGAGTGATAGTTGGGACGAGCTGTTATTTCCCTCGGTTTGTATGCGCAAACTGCATTCAACTTTGCCGCGGTTGAGTGTTTTTCGCAGCGCATCACGTAAGTTGTTTTCAAGTTGTCGAACCGTGTCGGGTAGTTTGAAACTGGGTTCAAGATAACGATGGTTGACGGAGCGAACTTCCCATATCACGGAGCCCCATTCAAACTGGGTGGATTGTCGGGCAAAGGCGGTCATACTTCGAATCATGTCAGTGCTAACTTATTCTGTAGATGGGTGAGTTTTGCTAAGGGCACGCGATTTTAACGCGAGTCGTACTGACTATTCTAGCGTGATTGAGTCTCTGCGTCAGCGTTATGTGTATAATGTGCGACGCTAAACTTCTCCTTTTTGTTACAAATTCAGGAATCATTATGAACAGACCCAGTGGTCGCAGTACCGATCAATTGCGAGAAATAACCATTACCCGGAATTTTACTTGCCATGCCGAAGGCTCAGTATTGGTTACCTTTGGTGATACCAAGGTTATCTGTACTGCTTCCGTTGAAAAAAGCGTTCCCCGCTTCCTGCGCGGCACTGGTCAGGGCTGGGTTACGGCGGAATACGGAATGTTGCCTCGATCAACGGGTGACCGTATGGGGCGTGAGGCGGCTAGAGGTAAGCAAGGTGGCCGCACGGTCGAAATTCAGCGCTTAATAGGCCGTTCACTGCGGGCCGCAGTCGACTTGAAAGTCTTGGGCGAAAACCAGATTACTATTGACTGTGATGTTATTCAGGCTGATGGCGGTACTCGAACAGCTTCAATTACCGGCGCCTGTGTTGCTCTGGTCGACGCAATAACATCAATGCGAGAGCAGGGTCTTATTACGGAAAACCCACTCAAGCAAATGATCGCTGCAGTATCGGTGGGAATTTATCAGGGTACAGCTGTTCTCGACCTTGATTATGCCGAGGATTCGAATGCCGAAACTGATATGAATGTGATTATGACTGAACAAGGTGGCTTTATTGAAGTACAGGGCACCGCCGAGGGTGAACCGTATAGTCGTGACGAGCTGGATCAGTTGCTGAAATTAGCAGATGCGGGTATCCAAACGTTAATTGGAAAGCAGCGAGCGGCGTTAGCGTCGTAGTCAATTTGCCTGCGACTGTCTGTGGGTAAGACAGTCGCAGGTCCGATAACCGATAACCGATAACCGATAGGGCGAGGTTAGATTTCGTAATCGTAATCCATAATTAGTGGGGCGTGGCTGGAAAACTGTTGTTTTTTGTAGATAGCACCATACTCGATGGTCGGCTTTAATCCAGCGGATACAATTTGCAAGTCAACACGCCAGCCATTTTCACCTTGCTTGCCCTCTGGCCACCAGGTAAATTCATCGTGGTCACTATTCACTTCCCGAAATGCGTCGACATACCCCAGTTCGTTCAGTATATGATCCATCCACTGCTGTTCTTCGGGCAAGCAGCTGGAAACTCCCTGATTAGATTGGAAGTCCTGCAAATCGTTTTGATGGTGGGTCATATTCCAGTTGCCACAGATAACAAATTCACGACGCTTGTTTCGAACTTTATTGAGGTGGTTTTGGAATAGGTCAAAAAATTGCGTTTTGCGGTTTTTAGCGGCGTCGTCCTCGCGGCTAGCGCTAGGCGCCAGCAAGCAACCAATGCTGATATTTTGAAAATCTGCCTGGATGTAGCGACCTTCCATATCAAAGTCGATGAAGCCCAGTCCGGTCATGATCGCCTTGGGCATTTCGCGGCAATATATAGCCACGCCATTGACGTCTTTATCAACAGCATCGAAAAAATAGGGGTTGTAACCTTGTGGCCAAAATACGTCGCTTTGCAGATCGTATTCCTGGGCTTTCAGGTTCTGAACGCAAATAAAATCTGCATCCTGGTCGATAACCCATTCGTAAAAGCCTTCTTTTGCGGCTTCACGAATGCCATCGGCGCAAAAACTAATGATTCTCATGGTCGCCTCATTCTTGTGGAGCGCGTATGATACCTGAGCTGGCAGATAGATGGTAAAAAAATCCGCAACCCGTACTATTCGCACCGGTAGTGTGGGTTAAAGGTGGTTATATTATGTTACTGCCCAGGGCACGTAACGTGTAGCGCTGTTTTATTAATGGTGTTGTTGTGCTGCAGATATGTATTGTTTCCTAGCGGAAGTGTAGGAATTAGTCAGCATTATTTCCAGCTATATTTGCACAAAGACAAAATCATCTTCAGAAAAACCAAGCAGAGAGGATTCATGCAGTCACATCAGAAACAATTTATTGAGCTGGCGATTGCCAGGCAGGCACTTGATTTCGGCGATTTTACGTTAAAATCAGGCCGTAATAGCCCATACTTTTTTAATGCGGGTCTATTTTCTACCGGAACTGCTCTGGCAGAATTAGGGCGCTGTTATGCCAGCGCTATTGTCGAGTCAGGGGTTCAGTTTGATGTGCTTTTTGGGCCGGCATACAAGGGGATTCCTCTGGCTGCTGCGACAGCGGTTGCCTTATCTAGCCATTACCAGCTTGACGTTCCCTTTGCGTATAATCGAAAGGAGGCAAAAGATCACGGTGAAGGCGGCACAATTGTCGGTGCCGAGTTGTCGGGAAAAGTCCTCATTATTGACGATGTTATTACCGCTGGAACGGCGGTTCGTGAGGTGATGGCCGTGATTGAGGAAAATGGCGCGCAAGCGGCAGGCGTTGTTATTGGCCTTAACCGGCAAGAGCGCGGCAATGGTGAGCTTTCAGCTATCCAGGAGGTAGAAAGAGACTACAATGTGCCGGTTATTAGTATCGTTGATTTGGCGCAAATAGTTGACTACTTGCGTCATAAGGGCGATCAGGTTGAGAATGTTGCCAAAATTGAAGCCTACAGGCAGCAATATGGTGTCTAGCCTCGTGGTTGGCATGGCCATAAAGAACACGGTTTAACTACGTTGCAAGACCGAGTACTATTGAGGCTGAAGATGGCCTCGGGGTGTCGGTTGGTAGTCAGGCCCCCACGGCAGAGAAATTGTATCTAATCGTATTGCCATCGGTCGGTATTTATTGCTCAGACGACAAACAAGGATAGTAGTTACAGACATATGAATGTTTTTTTAGCTGATTTTAAATTGAAGCGCTCCCTGCTGTTGTTGGTTGTTATATTGCTGGCAAGTATGTCTGTGCAAGCCGCAGGGCAACTTTATCGTTACATGAACGATAAAGGCGTGCCTGTGATTGACGATAACGTGCCTCCAGAATTTGTTGCTGGCGGTTACGATGTCATTACCAGTGAGGGCTCGGTTATTCGCCGTATTCCCCGTCAGCTATCCGACGAGGAGCTGAGACTGCGTAACACTGACGAGTCAAGAGCTCGCTTTCAGCAAGAAGAAGAAGCGAGAATGCAGGCCTGGGATGAATCGCTACTGTTACGCTACAGTGATATTGTCGATATAGAGGCTGCTCAAAAAAGGGCGTTACGCGATCTTAATATTCGCATCAGCATCTTGAAAAGTAACCTTTACTCGATGAAGGCGCAGGTCGAGCGCGAACAGCAAAAAGCCGCTGATATTGAACGACGCGGTGTTGAAGTGCCTGTTGAGCTTAGTCAAAATATTAATACGATGCGACTAGAAATTGAAGATACGGAACAGTCTATAGATGTTCGAAGGGAAGAAGTTGAGTCGGTGAAGGCGGCTTATGGTCGTGATATTAGCCGGTTTGAAACCTTGCTGGGTCGAGTTGAAATGCGGCGGCAGCAATCTCAATCTCGGTCAGTTCCCCCTGCAAAAAACAGATACAACTATTGAGTAATAACTGCCCATAAGATGTCGGCAGCGGTTTTTGTTGTTGGTGAATATCCGTAGATGGAGTTTTTCTGTTGGTTATTTGTTGATACGTTTAACTGTTCTGGTAGCCAGCTTTTTCACGCGGCGAGTCGGTTGATTCAGCGGCGGTCTGTTTAAAAAAACCTGTCATCAATAGTGACCATTGATCTTGCCAGTTTTCGGTGGGTTTGCGTTTGAATTCGCTTCGAACAAACTGGCAAATGCGGCCCTCTGCGGCTGAAAGCAGCAGATTTGCAGCGACAGCTGTCGGCATGGTTGTCCGAATTCCCTCGTTGATTTCAGCTTCTCTCAAGACTTGCTTCAACTGAGTTTCAACGCGATCAAATAATTGTGCTACCCGCGTTCTGAGGCGTTCTGTTTCGCCTGCAAGGGCATCGCCTGTCAAGATTCTGGTGATTCCAGGGTTTCGCTCAGTAAATGCGAGTAGCAAGGATAGAATTTTTTCACAGCGAACTACCGCTTGCTGCTCTTCTTTTACAATCATGCTTATGCGAGAAAATAAGGTGTCTTCGATGAACTCGATAAGACCCTCAAACATCTTTGATTTACTTGGGAAGTGGCGATAGAGTGCCGCTTCAGATACGCCGACTTCTTTTGCGAGTTTGGCAGTAGTTATTCGCTCGCCAGGACTCGCTTCTAGCATGCGGGCGAGTGCTTCGAGAATCTGCTGTCGGCGTGACACTTTTTTAATCATACATCGTAAAGCCTGAGCGTGGCCGGTTGGATACTACTAATAGTGATTGCAACGGATAGTCAATCCTATCGACTACCTGTCCATGCTGCAATAACAATCACAAAAAAGACGCGTCTTTATTGTGATTGTTCACTGATGTTACAGATGGCGGTTGGTGATTAAGGTGCCAACACCTTCATCAGTAAATATTTCCAGTAAAACAGCGTGAGGTACGCGGCCGTCAATTATGTGGGCGCTAGTTGCTCCGCCTTTGACCGCTTCCTGTGCGCATCGTATTTTGGGTAGCATACCACCGTAGATTGTTCCGTCGGCAATTAATTCATCAACTTGTTGAGTGCTAATTCCTGTCAACACTTCATCATTCTTATTCATTAACCCGGCAACGTTGGTTAACAGCATCAGTTTTTCTGCTTGCATAACTTCTGCTATTTTTCCAGCCACAAGATCTGCGTTGATGTTGTAGGAGCACCCGTCGGCGCCAACGCCAATGGGTGCGATGACCGGGATAAAATTGCTGTTAGTCAGCATATCCAAAACACTGGTATCTATAGATTCCACTTCGCCAACATGGCCAATATCAATAATCTCAGGCTCGGTCATTGCTGGGGTTTGTTGGCGGACACTCATTTTTTTGGCGCGAATTAATTCGCCATCTTTACCTGTTATGCCTACGGCCTTTCCGCCGTTGCGGTTAAGTAAGCTCACTATTTCTTTGTTGACACTGCCGCCGAGCACCATTTCAACAACGTCCATAGTTTGGCTGTCGGTAACTCTCATGCCATCGACAAAACACGACTCAATGTTGAGTTGTTGTAACAGTTTGCCAATTTGTGGTCCGCCCCCATGAACGACTATGGGGTTCATGCCAACCAGTTTCATTAGCACAACATCGCGCGCGAACTGCATTTTAAGGTCGTCGTCTACCATGGCGTTGCCACCAAATTTAACGACAATGGTTTTACCTATAAAACGCTGGATGTAGGGCAGCGCCTCAGTAAGGACGTTAGCAATATTGATGGCGGCATCGCGGTTTAGCGACATGTCGATTCCTTGATTATTCGTTTTGGCAGTGTTACCTAAATGGCTTCACTGCATCTGGGGTGAGGTTTAGAAGTTGAAATGCAGACTGTTATCAACGGCACTGAGTTGTTCTTTGAACAGGTTCTGGATACGCTCCATCGCCTGTTCGGTGTCTGCTTCAAATCTCAGTACTAGCATGGGTGTTGTATTTGATGCTCTCACAAGCCCCCAGCCATCGGGGAAATCTACTCGCAAGCCATCCAGCGTTGAGAGCTTCCCGTCATCGAAGTTGGCCGTATCGATAAGTTGCTCAATAACAGCAAATTTTTGTGACTCCGTAGATTCGATTTTCAGCTCAGGTGAGCCAATGCTTTCTGGAAATGCTTCAAGCTGTAAATCCAGATCTGGGTCGGTTGTGCTGAGAATTTCTACTAATCGTGCCGCTGCATACATGCCGTCATCAAAGCCAAACCAGCGCTCTTTGAAGAATATGTGGCCGCTGAATTCGCCGCCCAGCAGCGCCCCAGTCTCGACCATTTTTTCCTTCATATAAGAGTGGCCGCTTTTCCACATGATAGGTCTGCCGCCGTAGTTGCTGATGAGGGTGTTTAAGTTTCTCGAGCACTTTACGTCAAATATTACATCTGCGCCGGGGTTTCGGGAAACGACATCTTGGGCAAGCAGCATAAGCAAGCGATCTGCCGGTACATATTTGCCGCTAGCTGTCACGACGCCCAAACGGTCGCCATCGCCGTCAAAAGCGATACCTAAATCAGCTTCGTGCTCGCTAACGGCACGTTTCAAATCTTCCAGGTTGGCTTCTACTGTCGGATCGGGATGATGGTTGGGGAAGTCGCCGTCGACATCGCAATACAGGGGAATAATTTCACAGCCAAGTTCTTCAAATAGTCTTGGGGCAATGGGGCCGGTGATACCGTTGCCAGCGTCAATGACGATTTTCAAAGGCTGCGCTATGGCGACGTCATTGATAATGTAATCAATATAGGATTGGTCGATTGCCTGGGACTGGTATTCGCCGCTACCTTTGGATAGTTTTTTGTTAAGAATGCGGTCTTTTAGCGATTGAATGGCCGCACCGGAAAGCGTTTTTCCGCCAATAACAATTTTGATGCCATTGTATTCCGCAGGGTTGTGGCTTCCAGTGATCATCACGCCGCTCTGAGTGCTGAGTTGATGAGTGGCAAAATACATCAATGGTGTAGGCTGGGTGCCTATGTCGATAACATCGGACCCGCTGGCCTGTAACCCGGCAATCATGGCTTTACGGATTCGGGGTGAACTGTGGCGGCCGTCAACGGATACTATGACGCTCTGTTGCCCTTGTTCCTGTGCTTCGCTGCCAATGGCCATGGCGATGGCATAGACCGTTTGATCGGTTAATTCGGACTCAGCGAGGCCGCGAATATCATAAGCACGAAAAATAGTATCAGGCAGTGTATCGGGTAATCCAAAATCTTCTTCTGGCTCATTGTCTTTGAGTTCATCCAGCGTTAGAGGGTCGCTTTTGATAATGTCCATCAGTGGG
>CAYNZI010000087.1:0-7918 GCA_964401565.1 uncultured Spongiibacteraceae bacterium | reverse complement strand
GTCAATTGCCACGGTGTTGTGCCTGGCTGCTGTTTCCCAAACATCCAGTGCCGGGTCTTCCCAAACCTGCACAGTAGGAGGACTAGCCGAGGTATAACGCAAACACTGATTTTGCGGATCGCTACTCAGCCACTGACCCACAAAACACAATCCGTTAACACATGTACTGCTGAAGCAAGACGACCCAGCGCACCCTGACTGCAGCTCAGTACGAGAATAGCCAACGGTTTCGATACTGCGTTCCACTTGTCGCAACGTTGTCTCTGCGGCATTGAATGCTAACTGGCGCTCTTGGGTGTTTGTCGCCATCTTCATTTCCATCCCTGAAGACTCAATAGCGGAAACCCCAAGTAAGGTAACGACAGCAAGAATCACAAGACAGACGATGAGTACCACACCACGTTGTTTCTGAAACATCATGACATCGCTCCTATAAACCTGCGTTACGTAACTGAACCGTCGTGGACACTATCTGCCTCAGATATTTGTCCGAAGGCGTGTTAGCTAGATAGGCCGTTATATTGTTTTTCGGTAACACAATGTTCCTCGATCGCATAACCAGTTGAATCCTAATACTGACTACCCGGTCCCAGCCAATATTTCCGGAAGCAGCAGTCGCTATATCGTTAGGGCTAATCTGGTCAGCCGAAAAATATCGATTGGCCTGTCCATCAGCGACAATATCATTATCAACACCGTATGAAATCTGCATATCTTCGACACCACTGACTAACTCTTCCGTTGAAGTCTGGACTACACCGCCAGCCGTACCATTAATAAACACCCGATGTAACGCCGGTAAATTGCTATCAAACGACGACTCGTCGATAAAATACGCGTTTGCCACGAAAGGCAATAGCGTAGATCCGGCTGAATACTGCGCCGCATTTCCCGTCGCAATCGCATCTCCAACGCTGCCACTGGTGCAGCTACTGGTCGATGTACAATTTCCACACTCAAAGGTTCCGCTCAATAATCGTGCGCAATTATTAGCATCAGCGTTATGAGAAACCGTATTTGCGCCAATACCATTGGCTGAAAATATCCCGGCCTGATCGCAGCTGGCATCTGAAAGTATCATTATTTCGCCCGCTGTATAAGTATGCGGATTAACCGTTATTATTGATGGTGGCGAGGCAACATTATTGTGTAACAGCACCGTCTGTGCATTATTGGTATTGCCGTAACGAACGATCAGGGCGTCAGTATTAGTATCGGCATTGATCAGATAACTGGGCAATGTTGATACCCCTCCTTCAAAACCCTCTACTGCACTGGACTTAACCAAGCTATTTAAATTTCCACTCAAGGCATTGGCAATATCGCCCGAACCACTACACCCCCAATTGCCCGCTTGACGTATATCTCGGGTAATGAGGTCAACAGCAAAACGCGCATTCTCCTGTATGTAAGCCACTTCGCTTTCTTGGAGAAAAGATTTTTTACTCGCGACAAATGATTGCATAACGCCCGCAAGTACCACTAGCGCAATCAGCATGGAAACCATCAGCTCAACCAGCGATAAACCAGCCATGGGTTTGAGCGAACGAAACTTATTCATATCTGCGCCCTCATTGCATAGCTATAAAGGGTGCCGGAATTATCTTTAGTGTTGTCATCATCTTCTCCGGCAGATTCTCGCAATCGGTATCGCACTGTAATAACCGCTCGCTCAATACCACCTACGTTGGTATAAAGAATTTCACCATCGGCGTCAGGCAAAACAGCCGTTTGTCCGTTGTCTCCACGCAGGGAATCTTTCCATTGCGATAGATCCCAAGTAGCCATCTGTACGGCCGTACAATCGGCCGCGGCACAATCAGTCCCGGCATTCGCGTCGTCATCAAAACCGATATTGTACTCGTCGACCGCATCGCGATTAGCGCGCATACGCTCCAATATATCCTGGGTCATAAATGCGGCCTGAGAATTTGCATACGCTTTCTGACTGAACGCCAAACTGGAATTTTGCAGCCCAGCAAAGCCGAGCAAGCCAATGGCGAGCACAAACAAGGCCACCATGACCTCCATCAACCCCGCTCCATCTTGTCTAAATGATTTCATAGTCACTCTCTTAACAGGACAAGTCATTGCCGCCAATATCTTCAAAAACACCGTTTGAGTCACTATCAGTTGACCACATTAAACGCCCAGTCAATTCCATAATAAGTGCTCGTGCCATCGTATTATCACCACCGTCTTCACACATTTGAAACGTCACGCGAGTATTCACACCATTGCGGGTAAATTGAATATCGCCAACATTACCCGGAATAGGATTGGCATCAGAGACTGTCAAAATATTTCTACCCAGACCCTCGTGAACACGAAGCACGATATCATCCGCATCAATTGTCGCGTTGCCATTAATATCTAAAAACGTAATCCAACCAATACTCCAATTTCCTACCGGAGCGGCTGTGGAGCAAGTGGTTTGATCACTGCTGCGACACATCGTGACAGTTCGACTTCTGGAGATAGCCTCTGATCGAGCTAATTTGACGTGGCTCGATAGGTCTTTCAACTGACTTTCAATGCGATTTCGTTTTAGCGTCGCATTGAAAGTTGGGGCGGCAGCCATGACCAAAATGGCTAAAATGGCTAAAGCCACCATGAGTTCTACGAGGGTAAAACCCTTGACTTGATTTTGGTTTAAACGATTCACGCTAGTAAATCTCCACTATTTAACAGGTAAGTATAGGAAGATCCGCTTGACCTTCACCCATCTACGCATATGGATAGACTAGCAAAGGACAGACAAAAAGACAGAAGGAGCAGATAAACGGTAAGATTTAGGTCTTGAATGGCTTAAAACGTGAATAATACAGAAACGAACTGTGACTACGTTCTCAATTCTTTCGGTAAAGAAAAGGTGATGAGCTCTACTTGGCCGGGTAATTCTTCCGGCTCTTGTGCCCCCAACATTTGCAGACGCTCTATCACTTGTCGCACTAAAACATCAGGCGCTGAAGCCCCAGCGGTAACACCTACCACCGACTTTCCGTTTAACCAGTCAGGGTTAATAGAGTCGGTCGACTCAATGAGATGTGCCTCTGTATTCATTCTTTCTGCCAACTCGCGAAGGCGATTGGAATTGGAGCTATTGGGAGACCCGACAACAAGCACTAAATCACAATCTGTCGCTAATTGTTTTACGGCGTCTTGCCTATTTTGTGTGGCGTAGCAAATATCATCTTTGCGGGGCCCGGTGATTTCTGGAAATCTGGCTCGAAGAGCCTCAATGACTAATTGAGTATCGTCAACTGACAGGGTGGTTTGTGTTACATAAGAAAGGGCACCGGGGTTGTTTACAACCAGCCCAGAGACCTGATCAACATCTTCGATAAGATAAATATCGCCGCCTCCGGAATGGTCATATTGACCCATGGTCCCTTCAACTTCCGGGTGCCCCTTGTGCCCTATCAAGATACACTCATGGCCGTGACGCGAATACTGAGCAACTTCCATATGGACTTTCGTCACCAATGGACAGGTTGCATCAAACACTTTTAACCCTCTGCTCTTCGCTTCCCGCTTAACGGCCAAAGAAACACCGTGCGCACTAAAAATGACAATCGCGTCGTCGGGAACCTCAACCAACTCATCAACAAAGACGGCGCCTCGAGCACGCAAGTCATCAACGACAAATTTATTGTGAACAACTTCATGTCGAACATAAATCGGCGACCCAAAAACCTCTAACGCCCGATTGACAATTTCGATTGCCCGGTCAACTCCCGCACAAAAACCTCGCGGGTTAGCCAATTTTATTTCAGGGGTAGATAGGTTTTTCGTTGTCACCATTGAAAATTACTCGCTATAAAAGTGATTAGCTGCCGGCATTGCTAACGCTGATAATTTCAACATCAAACAAAATAGTACGCCCTGACAAAGGGTGATTGAAGTCGATCATTACCCTTTCGCCCTCCACCGATTGGACAACACCCGGCAATTCTGACTGACTGGCATCGGCAAAGGAAATAACCAAGCCCTCTGTCAGCTCAAGGTCGGCAGAAAAGTCCCCTCGAGAAAAACGCTGTACATTACTAGGGTTCGACTGTCCAAAACCGTCTTCAGGTGAAATGACAAAACTATTTTTCTGGCCCGCCGTCAACCCGTAAAGCTTACGCTCAAATCCATCGAGCAAGCTGCCGTCGCCGATAGCGAATGTTGCCGGCTCTCTATCAAAGGTTGAATCGATTACCGATCCATCTTCAAATTTCAATGAGAAATGTAACGTGACGGTGGTGTCACCTGCGATGGCTAAATTAGTCATAAATCACTCTGTACTGAATACGGCTGGAGACTGGCACATAGCAGGAAAAAGAAACGTCTGCACGATATTGTCGGCCAACGATCAAAACTGAACGCCTGTCGTTAAGAGCATATTACTCGGCTTTTTCTGGTACTGATTTTTCTTTTTCCGGATTTAGAAGGATATCCAAAATCATCAAACCTGCACCAATATTAATGGCAATATCAGCGACATTAAATGTCGGAAAGTAGGACGACTGGTAGTGCACAGAAATAAAGTCGACAACGTAACCCAATTCCAACCGGCCCCACAAATTACCAATGGCCCCGCCTATGATGAATGCCAAACTGGCGGACAACAACCTCTGCCCAGGCTTTAACCGGCCCAACCAAACAATCATGATGGCACTGACAACAATAGCAATTCCCGAAAACAGCCAAACTTGCGCGCCGCCCACATCAGCAAGAAAACTAAACGCAGCGCCCAGGTTGTGCTGCAATGTGATATTAACCATCGGGAAAATTTCAACCGGAATACCATAAGTCAGTTCCGAGCTGGCCAGATTTTTTGTCCATAAATCTAGCGCTATCAATGCAACTGATACGAGCAACCACAGCCAATTACGTTTATTAGGCATCAACACACCAAACTCCCGCTAAACGAAGTAACGGACTTCACCGTCACCTTCGATATTGTCGATACAACGACTGCAAAGTTCTTCGTGTGTAGTGTCTTGACCAACCTCTTCCCGATGATGCCAGCACCGTGCGCATTTCTTGTGTGCACTTTGGACGATTGAAATTTCCAGGCCATCAACGTCCGAATTATTGGCATTGCTAGATTCAGATAACGGCTTCACTTCAGCAGTCGATGTGATCAGGGCGAACCGCAGCTCCGTCCCCAACTTGTTTAGCTGTTGCAGAAGCTCATTATTGCAATACAATGTCACTTCCGCTTCCAGACTACTGCCTATCACGCCATCGGCCCGCTTGCTTTCCAATACTTTATTGACAGCGGTTTTTACTGCCATCAAATTCTGCCAATAGCCCGCACCCATGTCTTCGTTTTCATCCAATGATTCAAGACCCTGATACCACTGCGTTAGAAAAACTGATTCTTCTGTTTCTCCCGGTATAAACTGCCAGAGCTCTTCAGCGGTAAAACTGGTAATCGGTGCGATCCACCGAACCATTGCCCGAATAATATGATACAGCGCTGTCTGGGCCGATCGACGAGCAAGACTATCTTCCCGAGTGGTGTACTGCCGGTCTTTGATGATATCGAGATAAAAACCACCGAGCTCAACCACACAGAAATTGTGTAGCTTTTGATAAATAACGTGAAATTGATAAGTATCGTAAGCAGCGATGATATCTTGCTGTAATTTTCCGGCGGCATCGACAGCCCAGCGATCCAAAGCAAGCATTTCATTGGCGGGCAATAGATGCTCAGTAGGATCAAACCCATCAATGTTGGATAACAGGAAGCGAGCTGTATTGCGAATACGACGATAGGAATCAGCGGTGCGTTTGAAATTTTCGTCACTGACCGTCATTTCGTTACGGTAATCTGTCGCCGCAACCCACAAACGCAAAACATCAGCACCCAGAGTACCGATAATGGTTTGTGGGGCAATGGTATTACCAATCGACTTGGACATTTTTCGCCCATCGGTATCAACGGTAAAACCGTGGGTCAACACTTGCTTATAAGGTGCGAAGCCATTGACCGCAACTGACGTCAGCAAGGACGATTGAAACCAGCCTCGATGCTGATCCGAACCTTCCATATAAATATCGGCTGGGCAACGCAATTCATCCCTACGGTCCAGTACTGAAGCGTGGGTAACACCAGAATCAAACCATACATCTAACGTATCAGTGACTTTTTCATAATGAATCGCATCGTCACCTAACATCTCGACCGCATCAAGATCAAACCAGGCATCAATACCCTGTTGCTCTACTCGAACGGCGACTTCTTCTACTAGCCGCTGGCTGTCTGGGTGCAGTTCTGCGGTTTCTTTGTGGACAAACAGTGCAATGGGAACCCCCCATGTTCTTTGACGGGAAACACACCAATCAGGTCTATCACTAATCATTGATTCTATTCTGGCCTTGCCCCAAGACGGCAACCACTCTACCTTATCAACCTCTTTCAAGGCCTGCTCCAACAACCCATTCTGGTTCATTGAAATAAACCACTGAGGTGTCGCCCTAAAGATAATAGGTGACTTGTGGCGCCAACAATGTGGATAGCTGTGCTCTATATCTTCATGGTGTAGCAGAGCACCCTTTTTTTTCAACACGTCAACAACGGTAGCATTGGCTTTTAACACATGCTGACCGGCAAATAATTCTGTCTCCGGTAAATAAACGCCGTTAGATCCAACCGGGTTATACACATCGAGGTCGTACTGCTGTCCCACAATGAAATCGTCAACGCCGTGCCCGGGCGCTGTGTGTACAGCTCCCGTACCCGCTTCAGTCGTTACGTGTTCGCCCAAGATAATAGGTACCTGGCGATCATAGAACGGGTGTTGAAGCAATTGATGCTCTAACTGAGCACCCTTACAGCGTCCTATAATAGCAAAGTTCTCTACAGTAAAGCGTTGCATGACAGACTCATGTAAAGCTTCAGCCAATAAAATGATCCGCTGCTGCCCGGTTTGATTGAATGCCACTAATACGTAGTCCAGCTCAGGATGTACGCTGACGGCGAGATTCGCAGGTAGTGTCCACGGCGTTGTCGTCCATATAGCAACCGAGACCATGCCCTCCACGTCACCCGAAACACCGCAACTTTGAAGTAACTGATCACGATCAGTGGCATTAAATGCTACATCGATAGAAGGTGATATTTTGTCTTTGTACTCAACCTCTGCCTCAGCCAAAGCCGAGCCACAATCCATGCACCAGTGAACCGGCTTAAACCCTTTTTGCAGGTGTCCATTATCCGCAATTTTCCCGAGCGTACGAATAATATCCGCCTCGTTCTGAAAATCCATCGTCAAGTAGGGATTTTCCCAATCACCCAAAACTCCCAGGCGTACAAAATCCTTCTTCTGAATATCGACCTGCCGACGGGCGTATTCTCGACATTTCTGCCTGAATATCGATGGCTCTACTTTGACCCCCGCCTTGCCTATTTTCTTTTCAACGTTTAATTCAATCGGCAAACCGTGGCAGTCCCAACCTGGAATATAGGGTGAGTCAAACCCGCTCATGGTTTTTGATTTGACGATCATATCCTTGATGATTTTATTCACGGAATGACCGATGTGAATTTCTCCATTAGCGTAGGGAGGGCCATCATGCAGAATAAACTGCTCATTGCCTTTTCTCGCTTCGCGAATTTTTTCGTACAAATTAATTTCCTGCCAGCGTTTTAATGTTTTCGGTTCACGCTGTGCCAAATTCGCCTTCATCGGAAAAGCAGTTTGTGGCAGGTTTAATGTATGCTTATAGTCGGTCATGTTGTCTATTCGTTACCTGTAGAAACCAAAGAACTAGCTGACGCTGGCAAAGTACTGCCGGCCAGTTTCGAAATCGTCGTGTATTTGCTGTTTCAAGTCATCAATCGAATCAAACTTCTTTTCATCGCGAATTTTCTTGCGAAAAACCACTTCAATATTTTTGCCATAGATATCACTGTCAAAATCCA
>CAYNZI010000086.1:3839-7946 GCA_964401565.1 uncultured Spongiibacteraceae bacterium | reverse complement strand
TCGATTTTGAGCGGCGTAAAATGCAATATTCTTATAAGGACGGTGATGGATTTGTGTTTATGGATGATGAAAATTATAGTCAGCATACACTCAGTGAATCAGAGCTTGGCGATGATAGGTTGTACATTTTTGAAGGGATGGAAGCCATTGTTGGCTTGATTGTTGATGAGCAACTCATTGCAATTGAACTGCCGCAATCAATGATTATGGCCGTGGTTGATACTACCCCGGGCATCAAGGGCGCGAGTGCTTCTGCTCGGACAAAACCGGCGACACTAACTACGGGGCTTATTGTGCAAGTACCTGAATATCTTGAGTCCGGCGAGACAATCAAAGTGAATACCGAAGACAATCGCTTTATGTCCAGGGCGTAAGGGCCGGCCTTCCGTTGTGCTAAAGACAGTTTGTTTACTTATCATATGTAGTTTGGTGTTGACCGCGTGCGAATCGATAGGCTATTACTCGCAAGCGGTTTCCGGTCATTGGGACATATGGCGACAACGTCAATCCATAGAGACATTGATAGCTGATGACTCTACCGAGGCTGATTTAAAAACGAGACTATTGTATTTACAGGCCGTACGAGAATTCGCTGCCACTGACCTGCTTTTACCCGACAATAACAGCTACCGATACTATAGCGATGTTGGCAGGCAGTTTGTGGTTTGGAATGTTTTTGCTGCGGATGAGTTTGCAGTGACACCGAAACAATGGTGTTTCCCCGTTGCCGGGTGTGTTAGTTACAAAGGATACTTTTCCCGGCAGGATGCCGTTGACTACGCTGCTCGATTAGAAACAGAGGGCTATGATACCCACGTTGGTGGCGTTGTGGCTTATTCGACGTTAGGTTGGTTCGATGACCCGGTGTTGAGTACATTTATCTGGCAAGACGAGATGAGGCTGGCTGGACTGGTTTTTCATGAGCTAGCACATCAAAAATTGTATTTTCCAGGCGATACCAGTCTCAACGAAAGCTTTGCTATGGCCGTGGAGATTGCCGGGGTGGCCCGCTGGTCAGGGTCGTCATCCAGTACACGGGCGGATTCTACGAAGTATCAACAGATTCATGCCGATTTTGTGGCAACGATGCTTAATGGGCGGCAACAATTGGCGCGGTTGTATCAGGCAGAGATTTCTGTGGCGGTAATGAAACGGCGTAAACAAGAGATCATTCGCCACATGATAGATGTTGACTATCTGTCATTTAAGCAGCGCTGGAATGGCGTTAACTCTTACGACACGTGGCTTGGCTTACCTGACATGCCAGACCTAAATAACGCCAAACTCAGTACTATTTCCAGCTACTATCAGATGCTACCGATCTTCGAAAGAATATTGTCGGAGGAAGGCGGAGATTTGGCGGCCTTCTACCAACGAGTTGAAAAGCTGGGAACATTGTCGACAGAGCAGCGTCAGCGATTGTTGGAGTTCCCTTCCCAATAAAAGAAAAAAACACATTCCGAAAAACAAGATTTTCAAAATTGGGTGAGAAATCAAGCCGAGCTTTCGATTGTGGCATCGAGGTTTTCGAATTCCCCTCCACTTGACCCCGTCAATTTCGCAATATCATCGAGGACTATATATAGGCAAGGTACAAGCAGCAAAGTAATCACCGTAGCAAACACAATGCCAAAGCCTAATGAGACGGCCATGGGGACAACCTGCTGAGCTTGTACGCTATCTTCCAGTAGCATGGGTAACAAACCGAAAAATGTCGTTAGCGATGTAATCAAAATTGCTCTGAAACGTTTAGCGCCTGAGTTGATAACAGCGTCTATTTTTTTAACGCCTGCGGCACAAGACTTGTTGACGAAATCTACCATAATCAAACTGTCGTTAACGACAACACCGGATAGTGCAATGATGCCAAAAAACGACATCATGTCGAACGGGATTCCAATAACCATATGGCCGATCATTGCTCCGATTATACCGAAGGGAATAACGCCCATTATGATGAGAGGCTGCATATACGACTTAAGGGGGATTGCTAGCAAGGCATAGATACCAAATAGTGCGGCGGCAAAACCAAACATCAGGCTGCTGAACATTTTTTGTGATTCTTCACTTTCTCCGCCAAGCTTGATGCTGACTCCCGGATACCTAGCTAATACCTCGGGCATAAAATTCTTGAGAATATCACCGACTACTTTGGATGGCTCCATGATGTTTTTGTTGAGCCCCGCGGTGACAGTAATCGCCCGCTCGCCATCTATTCGACTGCTCTTGCCGTACCCCTGTGCAATTTCAATTTCGGCAACGGAGGTGAATGGAACTTCATCGCCCTGTGGCGTGCGGATGTACATATTTTCCAGATTGGCTATCGAGTTTCTCTCTGACTCAGGATAGCGAACCATCACCTTTACTTCGTTGTTCCCTCTTTGTATACGTTGGGCTTCTGCGCCGTAGAAGGCATTTCTTACCTGGCTACCCAAATCTATCAAGGTTAACCCCAAAGCTTCGGCACTGGGTTTGATGGATAAAGTAATCTCTTCTTTTGCTGTGCTGGCACTATTGCGAATATCGTAGACTCCAATATAGGTTGCCAACTTTGCTTCCATCTCTGCACTAACAGCCTTCAGTTGAGCCATGTCTTGTCCGACCAGTTTAAAGCCAATGGCAGGACCTCCCATATTGCCTTCGCTGCTAATCGACAATACTTTTGCCCCCTGAATTGTACCGACTAACTGACGCCAACGTTCACCGATTTCTTTACTGGTCAGGGTGCGGTCTTCACTTTTAGTGAGTTCCATGGTCGCGTTGGAAAACCGACCATCATAGCCATAGGAAAATACATGTTGAACCAGTCCGACTTTACTGCCCGTATCCGATTTATAATCGGCATCTAATTGGTAAAGTGCATTGATTATGGTGGCTTGTGCCTCCTTGGTTTGCCAGTCGGGAGTGCCTTCAACCATTTCCAGCTCTGTTCTCAAAAAATCACCCGGGTTTGAGGGAATTAGCACATAGCGTATCACTCCGCCGGCTAGCAGGCCGACTACCAGAATCAGCATCGATAAGAAGATCGCGAAGGTCGTGTAGCGATTGCGGATACAAATTCGTAGAAACGGCAGATAAGAATTATTCACAAATCGGGTTAGTCGCCGGTTGTTACTTGCTGGCAGCCTATTGAAGGTAGCCAGCAAACCCTTCTTCTCTGGCTTGCTGTGTGCTAGATGTGCAGGCAATATCCACTTGGATTCGATAAGGGAAAAAATCAGGCATAAGATGACTACCCAGCCAAGAGCCTCAGGAAGTGAGCCGAAGACACCATCAACAAATAATGTGGGCATAAATGCCACGATCGTTGTAAGTACACCAAAGGTTGCAGGGGTTGCCACCCTCAGGGCACCTTCAATGACATTGTCGACACTGTGTCCTTGTTCCTCAGTTAGGCTATGAACACTCTCGCCAATGATGATAGCGTCATCAACAACGATGCCCAAAATAAGGATGAAACCAAACAGGCTGATCATGTTGAGAGAAATGTCGATGTATTGAATGGGCATTAACATAAACGTGCCAAGGAAACACACGGGTAGTCCTGCCATTACCCAAAATGCCAACTTAATTTCGAGGAAAAGGGCCAATATAATAAATACCAGCAATCCGCCCAATGCTAAATTGTTTAGCATCATATCCAAACGCCCTTCAAGGTAATAGGTGACGTCAGCCCAGTGATCGATATAAATACCCGGTGGTAATGTTTTTCGTTTTTCCTCGACGTATTTTTTTCCCGCTTTAGCAACTGTGATTAAATCTTGATCGCCAACACCGTAGACCGTGATAGACATACTCGATTTTCTGTCGAAGGTGGCAAACCCGTCGCCTTCGACAAAACCGTCATTGATTGTTGCGACATCACCTAGCGTTAGTCGGGTGCCATCGGCATTACTGATCAAAACAACGTTTTCGAAATCAGACTGTTTATAGGCCTGACCTATTGTGCGAAGCATGATTTCGCCATTCTCTGTTTTCACCGCACCGCCGGGTAGATCAACGGATGATAGTCGAATCGCTTGTGCGACTCTTTCGAGAGTCAGATTGTATTTGCGTAAGGTGAACTCGGGAACTTCAACGGCTATTTCATAGGCGCGACCACCGGCT
>CAYNZI010000086.1:0-3829 GCA_964401565.1 uncultured Spongiibacteraceae bacterium | reverse complement strand
ATCTCGGCGTAGGCGATATCCGGGTTTTGCATCAATTCTGTTTTAACTTCCTCGGTAATGGCTTTTAAGTCGGCTTCTTCCATATTGCCGTAAAGTTGTACCATGAGCGCATGGTTGCGTCGGCGAAGATGCTTTATCACTGCTTTCTCGGATTCCCCCGGGAAGCTGCTGATTGAATCGACCGCTGATTTAATTTCATCCATGACGGCCAAAACATCGAAATCTTCATAAATTTCGACGGTCAGGGAGGCGACAGATTCCTGAGCAACGGATGTCACCTTCTTGATGGATTCAATATCTTTCAGTGCTTCTTCTATTTTCAAGACGAGTCCCAGCTCCACCTCTTCTGGGGCAGCGCTGGGATAAGCCATTGTGATCACTATTCTGTTTGTTTCTATTTTGGGAAATGCGGTGCGTTGGATATTAAATGCAGATACACCACCGACGACAAAAATGATAATCATCAACAAATTTGCAGCCACAGGGTTTTGCGTAAACCAGGCAATGATGCCCGTATATTTTTGGCTGGTGCTATTAGGCTCTCCCTGTAAATTGCTCATGCGGTTTGTCCTTCTGTCACCTGTTCTTTTGACTCAGCCGGAGCCGTGGCGGGTTCAGTGGGCTCAAGGTCTGCTGCACCCGGTGGTGTTTCAGGGAGTGTCGGGTCTTTTGCTGATTGGTCTGTGGGAGAGATGCTAGATATGTCGACTTTGGTGCCGGGCACTGCAGTTCCGATGCTGGATAAGCTGACAACCTCTCCTTCATTGAGTCCGTTGGTAACGTAAATTTCACTGCCTTCTGTTCGTAGTAGTTTTACCTTCCTGTTTTGCAGTCGGTTTTGATCGTCGATTACCCACAATTGATTACCGGAACGCAAAATATACCGCGGTAAAACAACTAACCCTTTCATCAACCTGCCTTCGATTCTTGCGTCGACGAAGGTGCCAATTCGGAGCTCTTCTGGGTGTTGATTGTGCAGCCCATAAGGGTCGTTAATTTCAGCAACAACAAACAGAGCTCGGCTGCGTTCATCAAACACACCTTCAGTTCGAACAATGTGTCCCTGCCATTGGTGCAAGGTCTCTCCTATTTCCGCATAAATGTCTACCCGAGGGTGAGTGGCAATATCTTTGTCGGCCAGCGTGGGTAGCTCTATATAATTGAGCTTATTTTCCGGTAAAGCCATTCGTAATTCAGCAAAATCAACAGCGAATGTTTTTGCGAGTGCTGTACCTACGTTGACATACTGACCGATATCCACCTGTTTGGAACGTACGAGGCCATCGTAGGGCGCACGAATGGTTGTTCTATCCAATTGGTCTTTCGCATTGTCCAAATCAGCGAGAGTTGATTCCAGGTTTGCTTTAGCGTCGGCTAGTTGTGGTTTTCTCAATGCGAGGTTGTTAGCGGCTTGACTGCGCTTAGATCGACTTTTGTATTTTTCTTGTTCCTGTAGTGCGACGTCTGCTCTACCGCGTTCGGTGGCTAAATTACTTTGAGCACGTGCCACTGCTGCTTGAGTTTTCTTGACGGCGGCCAAATAGTCTCGTTGATCAATTTCTAGCAGTACATCACCTGCACTAAAGAACCCGCCAGCGTTAAACTCGTTAGAAACCTCCATAATCCGTCCTGAAACTTCGGCTATCAGGGTGGTTTCGGTTCTGGGTGTAATAGTTCCCTGCGCGCGGACTGAAATCCGGATATCTTGTTTAACCACTCTCGCGGCATTAACCAATAAGGATCTTTCTTTCGCTGTGGCCTGCTCGGGTACGGGTCGATTAAAAAACAGTGCAATAGCAATGGCTATCGAGACGGCGACTATTAAAAAGGGCGCGAGCAATTTTCCGTAATTTAGAGACACTTCAATAGATCCTATAATTTCCTGGCAGACAATTTCCACGTGACAGCATCACGAATTGTGATGAAAATGACGGGGGATGTCCTCGGTAACTGCTTTCTCAATTGAATGACGTCAAGTCGGCAGGCATTCGGCAAATTAAACCATATCAACCCCCAATACGCATTAACAGTGGATTAATTCTGTTGGAAGCTGATAAACGTCTGCATTGTCATCACAATGAGTGTGGCTTAATGTTAGAGATGCCGTTTATAAACGAGGGGCCATCGTTGAAGTTACGGTATGTTTCACCAGCCGGTCTATAATAAAGGTGATTTTCATCATTTGAGGTTGTTTCGAATATGACAGTGCGTAGCGTTTCACTGATTATCAGTCTGTTGTTTTGCCAGTGCGTCTATGCGGTCGATACGGATAGGCTTTGGCTGCCTAAAAAATACCGGTCAATAAAGCCAAAGTTACTGCAGGCAGCAACGGAGGCAGAAAATACCGAGCGCTGTCTCACCGTTATAGCCGGTGAAATGATTGTCCGGAAAAACTCGGATACACACTATTACTTCGTCATTACTTGCAGAGATAAAAGTGCACGGACTTACAATCTTAGTTACTTATATCCGGTTTCCGGGGCAGTTATCGATCTGGTGGCTGAGCAGCTACCCTCGCAGCAGCGTAGTAAAGTCGAAGTTGTAGCTGTGGACGATAGCGGTGTTGACGATAAGGCAGCCCTGCAATTTTGTCGCAATCAAATTAGTACTTCTGCTGATTATCTCGACGGTATTGACATTATCGAGGAAGATATTAGTCCGGTGGAGGAGACAGGCTCTGGATTTTCATACACGATCCCTTTCTTCGCAAAAAGCGAATTGGGAAGTAATGTTCGATATCAAACTCACTGCACGGTTTCGGAGACAGGCGAGACGATCATTGAGCTATCCCTTGAGCGTGAAGGGGCTATTGCCATCTGTCGTGATAGTGTTCGTGCGGAAGCGATTATCTATGGTCGAATTCGTATTGACGAGGACCAGATCACCCAAACAGATAACGATAGTGGGTATAGATTCCAACTTCCGTTTGAAGTGACAAATCGAATCGGAACTACGATCCATTACAGTTCAGACTGCACAATTGACGAACAGGGAGGCGCAGAGGCCGTCGTCAGATTAGTGGCTTCCGGTGCTTTGGCGATCTGCAAAGACAGTTTGCGAACTGAAACGCTATTAATGAAGTCTGTTGAGATTGATGAAGACGCTAGCCAGTTGACCTCCGAGGATGACGGAGTGTTCAGATTGGATATTCCCTTTACGGCGAAAACTCGATCGGGCAACGTTCGTCATTTTAAGGCGCATTGTGATGTTGATGAGGAAGGTGAAACTTATATCGTCACTGAAATCGACAGTGATACTGTTGTATCTGTTTGTATTGATGAACTGAACAATAAAACCAGAAATATGAAGTCTGTGGTTATTCTGGAAGAAAAGATTAGTGTTGTAAGAGATTCAGACGAGGACTCATACGCCATTAGCATACCCTTCAATGCCAAAAGTCCGGGTGGCGGACAATTAAAGTACCAGGCCGAGTGCCAGATAGCGAGCAGTGGCCTAAGTCGAATCGAATTGGGGGCGAGATTGGACTAAATAATATGTACTGGACCAGATTCAAGCCAGTAGTTTATGAAATAGTCTTTGAAGCCATTTGACAGTCTCCATTCGTCTGTTTTCGGAGTTAATTGTTTTGGATGGTTGTTGTTGGGTGGCGGTGTTCTTGCTCCGGGCTGGCAAGGCCCCTGCCAGACCTACCTTAAAACCGCGTCTTAGATTATTTCTTTAGTGAAGCCGCCCCGAGTAAAGGCAGTCTATTTATAACTATTCTCCATTCTTGGGATAGACATAGCTGCAGCTGGAAGTGGCAGAGAATGAGGTTTGGTAGCGGCCTCTATACTGCGGCCGACCGCACGCTTGTCCGTCTTTCCGGCGG
>CAYNZI010000085.1:0-7958 GCA_964401565.1 uncultured Spongiibacteraceae bacterium | reverse complement strand
TTGAATAATCAGCTCCTTGTTATTAGCCAATAGCAAACCAAATGCCTCTGCCGATTTCTCGTCAACGCCATCGATTTGGCTTTCTAGCAATGCTGTAAACTGTTCGCCCAATTCCAACATCTTATCGTAGGCATCTGCCTGCTTCTTGTCTTCAAACATTGACCCATCCCGATCACATTTCCAAATCGCTACTACTGCCATAATTCGTCCACCTTCAACTGTATTTATATACTGTATATTAATACAGTACTCAGAAATAGCAAGAAGATTTCCACCACCATCGGTAAAATTGATCTGTATTCACATTCTCTTACAAAACCGCACCAAAGACTTACATCCTAGACAGAACTCTGCAAAGATAGGCGACTCAAAGTCGTGAGTTCAATCAGGGGACGTCGTATGAAAATGCGTATGAAACATACCGCAGGGCTATTGATCTGCTTGCTTACAGTACTATTCAATTCAAACAGTATTGCTCAGGTTTATAAGTCCACCGACGATCAAGGCCATGTGACCTTCAGTGATACAGCCGATACAAACGCAGACGAAATTGAGCTACCTCAACCCAATACTGTCAAAGCGATCGAGATCCCACCTAAGCAAAAAGTCGTCGCTGAGGACACCGCCACCGGCAAGAACTATGTCGTAAACATATCCAACCCCGTCAACGACAGTGTAATCGCCAATGGGTTGGTCGGTTTTACGGTAACAACCGAAATCAGCCCTGCACTGAACAAAAGTCATCAATTGCAATTGAGCATCGACGGCAAAGTCCACAGCCACAGCCGCGGTACATTTTCAGTCAGCCGTATCAACCGCGGGCCCCATAGCCTGAAGGTGACGCTCATTGATGACAAAGGAGCAACACTCGCACAATCATCTCTAATCAACGTATTTGCGTACCGCCCGTCCAACGGGGGTAAAAAATAGCGTCATAAGACTTTCAGCCATCCTGTAACGCACCCAATTAGAATTCCAGCACCAATAGGAGTCGCAATAACGACCCTAATTGGTGCATAATGCAGCTCTTCTCGATTGTTATCGAAGGTAAAATCGAACCAACATCCAACGATACCCCGCCAAGACCCTGACAGTAGGTCGTTGGCGGGCATTTTCGCCCCAGTAGAGTACTAAACGGAAACATGGTTTAGATATTGCATTTAGCCTAAGACGAAACGGCGCGGGCTCTACGTAACCAACAAAAATTACGCCCCCGAAAAACTCAATATTCACGGACACCCCAATGGCTCCTGTCAGCTTACACACTGATATTCTAGACAACCTGCAGACCGCGATTTTACTCGTAAACCCTGATTTGTCAGTTCGGTATATCAATTCCAGCGCAGAAGCCCTACTGAAAATTAGCGGTAGTCGCGTTATTGGCGAACCCATTTCTGCGCTTTTCAAAGAACAAGAGCAGGATCAGCAAATCCTGCTAGACGCACTCAATAACACCAGCGCATTCACAAAACGAGAAAACCAATTGCTGCTTGCCGACGGCCGCACCATCACTGTCGATTGTGCCGTTACTCCCGTTTTCTCTGGCGATATTGTCACGGCCCTGATTATGGAGTTGCGACCACTTGATCGGCTACTGCGTATCAGTCGCGAAGAAGGCATGTTGTCCTCCCAACAAAATTCCCAGGCATTGATTCGCGGACTCGCTCATGAAATTAAAAACCCCCTCGGTGGTTTGAGAGGAGCCGCTCAACTATTGGCCAAAGAATTGCCAGAAGAACATCTCACCGATTACACCAATATCATTATCGAAGAGGCCGACCGCCTCGATAACCTGGTCAACCGGATGCTCGGCTCCCACGACCTAATGAAGATACACCCCCTTAATATCCACGAAGTCCTAGAGCGAGTGAGAAGCCTGATAGATGCGGAAACCGCTGGCTGTATACTTATAGCCAGAGATTACGACCCCAGTATCCCGGATATTAACGGCGACAAAGAAAGACTTATCCAAGCTGTATTGAATATTGTTCGCAACGCTATGCAATCACTTCTCTCGAGCGGAAAAACCGATAACACCGCTCCTACAATCACCTTAAAAACCAGAGCCTTAAGACAATTTACTATCGGGCCGAAGCGTCACCGACTCGTCTGTAAGGTCGATATCATTGATAACGGTCCAGGTATTCCGCACGAGTTGGCCGAAACCATTTTCCTGCCGATGGTGAGCGGACGCGCAGATGGCACAGGCCTTGGGCTGTCTATTTCACAGTCTATTATCACCCACCACCAGGGATTGATTGAATGTAATAGCGAACCGGGACGCACAGTATTTACCCTATTCATCCCCCTGGAAACATAATTGATGGAGAACACAATGAGTACGGCCAACACAGTCTGGATTGTCGATGACGACCGTTCAATACGATGGGTATTGGAAAAGGCACTTAATCAGGCGGGCATTGCTACACAAACATTCGATAACGGTGAAACGATCCTTCGCAGCCTTTCTCAGGATGCTCCTGATGCAATCATCAGCGACATACGCATGCCGGGCATGGACGGGCTGGAATTACTGGGAAAAATCAACGAATCCCATCCTGATTTACCCGTTATTATCACTACGGCTCACTCCGACCTCGATAGCGCTGTCGCCTCTTATCAAGGGGGTGCCTTCGAGTATTTACCCAAACCTTTTGATATTGATGATGCGGTCGCCATGACGGAGCGGGCGCTGGTGCACGCGAACGAAAAAATCGCCGACAAGGCGGCCCCTGAAGAAAACACCACCTCTACAGAAATTATCGGTGAGGCGCCTGCCATGCAGGAAGTGTTTCGCGCCATCGGACGCTTATCCCATTCCAACATTACTGTATTGATAAACGGCGAATCCGGTACCGGTAAAGAACTTGTAGCTCACGCACTGCACAAGCATAGCCCTCGCTCTACCAAGCGATTTATAGCCTTAAACATGGCAGCAATACCACGCGAACTAATGGAGTCGGAACTGTTTGGTCACGAAAAAGGGGCGTTCACCGGCGCAACATCCTTACGACCCGGCCGCTTTGAGCAAGCCGATGGAGGCACGCTATTCCTTGATGAAATAGGTGACATGCCTTCGGAAACCCAAACCCGACTACTTCGCGTTTTAGCCGATGGTGAGTTCTACCGTGTCGGTGGTCACACATCCATCAAAGTCGACGTGCGTATCATCGCCGCAACCCATCAAAACCTTGAAGCACTGGTAAAAGAAGGACGCTTTCGGGAAGATTTATTTCATCGTCTCAATGTTATCCGCATCCATATACCCAGCCTTCGCAACCGTCGTGAAGACTTACCGAAACTCATGCAGCACTTTCTGGCAAAAGCATCGGAAGAACTCAATACCGAAACCAAAATACTAACACCAGAGAGCGAAAATTATCTGTCCAAACTGAACTGGCCCGGCAATGTCAGACAACTGGAAAATACCTGCCGCTGGATCACTGTTATGGCAGCGGGACGCGAAATACACATGGAAGACCTGCCGCCGGAGCTGCTCGACCAAACCATTGCCGATGGCAGTAGCGACAACGGCGATTGGCAAGATAGTTTACGACGCTGGGTAGACCAGGAGCTAAGCCTCGGGAAAAGTAAAATTCTGGATACAGCAATGCCTATCTTTGAAAAACTGATGATTGAGACGGCGCTTAAACACACACACGGTCGAAAACGTGATGCCGCCATATTGTTAGGATGGGGAAGAAATACATTAACCAGAAAAATGAACGAATTAGAAATGAATAGCGTGACTTCCAATCACGATAAGGACCACGACCAGAGACATTAAATGTCTCTGGCCTGTACTTCGATAATTCGCACTGCGCCATCTCCAGCAGGTCCGCAACGCCCTGTACTGGTGATAGAAAAATAGTTCACCGCCTCTATCGAAACATACTCGCAAACGACGACCACATCGTTACAGCCAATTAACCCTCCCATAGTGAACGTATTAGTTCGGGGAGTTCCCACTGCACCCGAACAACTTCCTGTTACGACGGCACCACCCGGAGGGAGAATTGCATTGAGTTGACGCTGGGCACCACTCTCGGCCGCAAACAAGGCCCGTGCCGATACCACTTCTCTGGCGACTGAGTCAGAACCCGACGCCATAATATTGAACATAGCGGCGGATAACATACTGAGTATGACCAAAACAAAGATAGCGAGAACTAGTGATAAACCCTGTTGCTTGCGGCTAGCAATAATCGTTGATTCGGGCACGCGCAAACAATAACTCAAGGCGTATTCCTCACAAGAACGTCCTGACTGAAGCGCACCCACTCATCAGGCGCCTTCACGTTGAGAAAATGCATATTCATATGAACAACGCCGGCACGCTGAAGTGTACCCGCCGTGAAGTCGAAAACGGTTATCGCTGTGACTGGAGAAACACTGCTATCAGTAACCCGAATGGATTCTGATAGTAAACTGGCACGACCACCAACAGGCGGTGACGGCTGCAGGCTTCCAGCTGCTGTATAGGACGAGTGGCGAGTCAGTGCGCCATCAACCGCACAAAAACTGACGCGATCTTCAATAATATAGAAACGTTTTTGTGGCGACTCTCTTACAAAATTGTGACCGGGCGAAGCAGTATCCAACTCAACTATTCTAACGCCCCCCACCACTGCTCCGATGCGGTCCAGGCCTGCAAGTTGAGGGGCTATAACCGCATAAACATCGCTGCTATCGACCGTATAAACTGCAACTTGATAACCGAGCCCAGAAAAATTGCAACTGGAGCCACTGGTACAATTTGGAAAACTAAAATTTGCTGCGCGAAAGTCGGTAATACTTCCGCCACTTATCGTATTAATATGACTGGAGGCAGCAACTATCGGCATAAATTCCAAACAATCGCCCGATGTTCTTACACTACCTGGCAGTGCATTGCGCAGCTCGCGAGTGATGCGTTCAACAACAAAACGCCCCTCTTGCTGCAAACTATCACGACGAGAGGTGTCGACGAAGACACTCATACCCTGACCGATGAATTGCGTGGTAGCGACAGCCACAATACCCAACAACACGATAACAGCGACCAGTTCTACCAGCGTAAAACCCTGCTCTCTACTGGTGGGTGGGAGCACTAGAAATTCCCCTTGTAACCGCTGAAGGATATCGGATCGGTCCCCATGCCTGCACCTGACGGCAAGAAGATATTTACCCTGATCAGCTTAGCATTGATATTGCTATCAGGTGCACCATCATAGTTACCATCATAACTAACACAGACTTCCATACTGTAACCGTTGAAATTGCTGACACCATTGCCTAAACCATTGGTCAACGCAACCGGAGAACCACAACTATCATGGTAGTCATCTACATCGTCGTAGGTACTTCGTGATTCTCCCTCACTGCCAAAGCTTCCGGTTGCGGTACATACAATACACGCAGGAACCCCGCCGACCGGCGTTGTATCATCAAAATTCTTCGACAGAATTTCGTCCATCAGAGCCTGGCCAAATTCCGCCGCTCTAATTTGCATCATAGGCTCAACGCTACGACCAGGGTTGGAAAAAAACACACTGGTCATAAAGGTTAGCGCGATAGCCATAACAACGATACCTACGACCAATTCAACTAGCGTAAAACCTGTCTGGCTTGAATGTGCACGCCGCCCCATATCAAAGCGCCTTTACGTAGCCGGCGGAATACATTTCAACTTGTATTCCAGATGGCAAGATTGTTAACGTTGTTTTGTCTGTCACCGGCGTAATCCCACAACCACCGGAAAACGCATTACCCAATCCATCAAAGTAAATGGGCGAAGCAGGAGTCACAGAAATATTGCTGTAGTCGTCACTAAAATTGATTTCTCCAACAGGTCCGAAATAGACACCGTCTCTTTGCGAGCCAAATCCGTCAGCATCAATATTAAGTCGATAACAATTGCCACTATGATCGTACATTGCGCGCTGCTGGGACAAACGAAAAGCAGAAATCAATTGGTCACGGACAGCGTATTCAGCAAATCCGTCACGACTGGTAAAACGAGGAATAACTGAGGCAGTAAGGATCGAAAGCAAAACGATCACGGCGACCAGCTCTACAAGCGTAAAACCCCGATGACGCATCATCAGGGTTTCATTGTTCAGACACTTTTTATGATCCAACGGATGAAAAACTAGCAACCGGTAATGACGGCTTCAGGATATGTTGGTAATGCACCATCACTCGCGGCTTCTACGTAATCTTGATAGCAAGCACCTGCCGTTAAATTTGCCGCACTTCGAACATACCCGATACGAGTAGTGCCATCTGTGGTTGAATCAATAGTGAAATCGGGAGAAATATCCAGCAAATTTACCATTTGAGTTTCACGAGGATAACCGAAATCTGTTAGTACAGGAGAGCCATTTACTGTAACAAACACAGTGGCCGCTTCCCCAGCACTTTCAACACCCTTGATAATTGCTTTAGCATAAACTTGAGTGGCGGCACCTTGCATGGCAGCCTTCAAACCGTCCAACGTCGCCGCGCGCGCATCCGTTTGTAAATCTACAAACCGTGGCAAAGCGGTTACTGCCAGAATACCTAACAGTACGATGACTGCGACTAATTCAATTAATGTAAAACCTGACTGCTGTCTCATCATAATGTGCACCTTATTTCCATTTTCTAGTCAATTTAGGGTAAGTTGATCTGAACTCGGCCTGTTGCCAAGTTGTAGTCAAAATTTCTATCGATGGGATCTTCTTCGCCATTGACGATTAGCGTAAAAACACAACTATTTGGGGAGGACGATAACGCACTCACTAAATAGTCATCGTTGTTAGCAATGGTCCCAATTGTTGCACGGGGAGGATTTTGCATCACAAAATTCCAGACCTCTAAACAATCGGCAGCCGTTTGACTGTTGAAACTGGCATCACCGGCACTGGTTTGAGCTGGCCAACCATTTTCATTAACCCATATATCGCCACCATCGACAGTGACAACAGTTCCGGCAGAACCAAAGCCGTTACCGTCAGCCATCCATTGTGCTCGCACCAGCGCCGTTCCCATAGTAAATCCACCGGCCACACCTTCAACAGCGGCAGTTTGAGCTTGATCGGTAATATCCAAAAAGCGGGGCAACGCTGTAACAGCCAAAAGCCCCAATAACACGATGACAATGACCAGCTCGACCAAGGTAAAACCGGTTTCGCGAGATCCACGATCTGTTACGTTTTTATTCCCAAAACACATGTCTTGCTGCCACATAGGCTCAATCTCTATTTGGGTAAACAACAGTTACTTGGCCATCGACCACATCGAAATCGAAATAGTGACTTGCCGACGCCGCGGGATCACTGCTCAAAATCAGTTCATAGCGACAGACATCACCAATAGAGCCAGTCAGGTCGCCACCAATGCCGTTAAGCGCCGATACAAAATAGCGATTATTTCCGCGATTACCGGCATCGATTGTCGACGTCGGCGAGCTTTGCAAAATGTCGTCGAACACCTGCTTGCATTCATTGGCAGTTTGAGTATTTGCTGACGCGTCATCACCACTATTGACGTTGACCGGCCAACCATATTCATTCATGTAGAATACTTTTCCATCAAGGTTAATCAACGTCTTAGTTCCAGCTGCTGTTGACGCTCCTGGAGAATTTCCGTCGGCGGCCCATTGAGCATGCGCAATAGATACCCCGGTACTAAACCCTCCCGCGACGCCTTCGAGACTCGCTATTTCAGCGTTGTCGGTTGCATTTAGCAAGCGCGGCAATGCTGCCGCCGCCAGCAAGCCCAGTAAAATGATAACAATCACCAGCTCAATCAAGGTAAAACCCGATGATTTGTGGGCAGTCTGTGTCTCTAAATACTTAAAAAAAGTATGGTTTTTCATAGTCTTATCAGCCATGTTCACTAGTATAGTCGACCCGTTAATATATCGTGACTCAGCAAAGTCAAAATACACGTTAAAGTGTGCGCTACGTTCAAAAATTAACCCTGCATGACGCTCA
>CAYNZI010000084.1:0-7970 GCA_964401565.1 uncultured Spongiibacteraceae bacterium | reverse complement strand
TCCTCCCAACAAAACCAATGATTGAGTGCCAATAATTGCGGTCAGCCAGTCTCCATGAACCACGTTTACGGTATAAGGGTGGGTGATGAAAACCAACACACTAAAACTCAGGTAAAGCAGTGATAACCAAGCCAAAAATGCCAATGCCCAGAAAATACCGGACAGATAAATGTGGCCATGTTGATTGAGCAGCATACCCACAATACTGGTTGACGCTACCAAAGTGAAAAAAGCAAAAACGCGACGAATATTCAACAAATCTGCCAGCACCGCTGACGGAAAGCGTATCAATCGCCAGCAACTCAGGAAGACCAGAATCAGCCAGGCCAGTACAGCGCCACCATATAAGCACTGTGCCAAAACAAACTGCCCCTGCATATCGAATGCCAATGACAAAATGCCCGTTGCCATCACCAAGGAAAAATTACCAGGAAACAGATCTTCAAGCCAGTGCAGCGATGACGTGGGTTCTTGTGACATGTATTTACCTGTTGCAAATAACCAAGTATTGATTATAGAGCGTATCGACCCAAAAAAACGACTCTGACGAACAAGAAAAAGATGACTTTGAGTTTTTACGGGTATGCAAATTCAAGATGAGCGACCGTCTGACATCATTACACTAGGGCTTTACTGATGGGATGTTAACTCTTGCGTTGATACCTCATCGCACTCACGAGCATTTTTACCGCGACATCAAACAGAGCGGATAGAAACTGCAGCCGCATAAGTGGCACAAAATACTCAGCCGTCGGTGTTCGACGAAGGTACGTAACGCCATAAAAAACCTGATGCTTTTGTTATTACTACTTATCCGTGAGCAATAGGTTTTTCCGTAAATAAATAATCCTTAAGCTCTTTATCAAATCGAGGGTCTTGTCTTCTTATCCATTCTAAAACCATTGCAGCATGTTCTTTTTCTTCATCTCTATTATGTTCAAGAATTGCCTTTAGATCTTCGTTTTTACAGGCATCTACTCTTTGGTTATACCAGTCAACTGCTTCTAGCTCCTCCATAAGCGATGTAATAGCTCTATGCATGTCCCTTGTTTCATCGGTTAACTCATTGATTGGTTCGTGGTAACCTTCATTCGACATTCTTGAATCCCCTATTGATTTAACATGTTTTACTTATTCACAACGCCTTTAGCTACGAACCACAAAAGTTATTAAGCCCTTGTGGCTTGTTGTCTAAATTTATTATGTATTGCAGACTAAATCGGTACTACTTTGTTTGCACATGGCCCTTTTTGACCTTGGCCCTCTTCGAACTCAACAGCCTGACCATCATTCAACGTTGCGTATCCTCCGCCCGCTTGGATTTCTGAATGGTGGACAAACAAGTCTTTGCCGCCATCTTCTGGTGTAATGAAACCGAAACCTTTATCGGCATTGAACCATTTAACTATACCTTTACTCATTATATTTACTCTTGATTTTTTTGGTGAAAAATAGAAATTTATATCCGAATTCACCAGTTCGAATATAAAGCTAATTTTATCCGATAACGATCAGTTAACGCCATGTAATTAACGCCTTTATGGCGAAACAATAGCCAATTTAATCTTTCCGTTCAAGCGCCTTGCTAGATTTTATGCTGACACACCAGCCTTAGGGTTGGCACCATAATCATTAGTATCATGACCATCTTGCGCTAAAAATACGATTAGAATAATAAGCCCAACAATGGGGATCAAAGCAATTAGCTGCCACCAGCCAGTACGGCCAGTATCATGCAATCTTCTCGCTGCAATACTGATACTCGGAATTAGCAGTGCAAGACCTACTATTCCGGAAATGACGTCCATTCCAAGAACAGCCAAAATAATATTGACAATCAAATAAACAAGTATGAACATCCAATAGTCTTTTCTGGATGATCGACCGTTGAAATCAGCATATTTTTTTAGTGCATCGATGAAATAATCCATTTTCGGACTCTCCTTGTGGTTGATAAAACTTGAACATATAACGCCGCTACGACTGATCAGCTGAAGTGGTACAAGCCCTCAGCAGAAACGGGTCAAATTGATGACATTGTTACTACTTTTTACACACTCTATTTAAACCCATATAGAGAAAATATCGTATATGTCTGACGAAAACTACCCTCAATGGTTATTCCGTACGCACTTTTTACTTTTCAGGGTTGAGCATTAGCTAGGATATCAGCTTTCTTTCTCACTTTGGCACTATGCTCAATGATCATTTTCTCTTTATGTTCAATTTCCTTGGCAACTGTAAAGACCCCAAAATATAATACAGCATGCTGTCCTAGGCTCGCTGTAATATACTCCCCCACTCAAGGGACCAAAACAACCCGGCTCAGATCTTGTGCCAGCATCTTATTTTCAGGCCTTATATGAATGACTCTCCATCTGTGGACGCATCAATGCGTTTCGCCAAGCCCACCCTATTTGCCTCTGTTGCTGCAGTAGGTTTTGCGCAAACAGTTTTGTTCGCTATTTTGGCGCCTTTAGGGCGCGAAATAGGCTTAGTGGAAATGCAGATTGGCGCCATCATATCGGCGTCGTCATTGACCGTCTTTCTCGCCAGTCCCGTATGGGGCAGAACCAGTGACCGTTGGGGTCGGAAAAAGGTCATTTTGATAGGCCTGTTTGGATACTCCGTAGGCAGTACGTTGTTTGCAAGTGTCTTTCAAGCGGCATTATGGGGGCTTCTGCTGCCAATGGGCGCTTTTATTGGGCTAACGCTAGCACGCATTAGTAATGCGCTCGTAATGGCGGCGGTGATGCCTGCGTCCACCGCCTACATGGCCGATATTACCAACGTATCCACGCGCACCAAAGGTATAGGCGCCATGGGTGCCGCAAGCAATCTTGGCTCGATGCTAGGGCCAGCAGTGGGTGGCCTGATGGCGAGTATCTCGCTACTAACACCGCTGTATTTCTCTATCCTCCTAACGGTAGTTGCCGCTATTGCTGCGCTGTTTTTCCTGCCGGAAACGCCGCGCCAAAAAATCACGACAAAATCACCTCGATTGAAATACACCGATCCGCGGATCGTTCCTTTCGTTATCGTCGGTATTTTCTTGTTCATGGGCTTCGCCATAGTGCAACAGACTATAGCCTTTAGATTTCAGGATATTCTCAATCTGACAGGCTCACAAACAGCGCAGGCAGTGGGTATCAGCATGATGTTTTCCGCTGCAGCATCATTATTCATGCAGATGGTGGTTATTCCCCGCACGCAAGTGCAGCCCTTTACCCTACTAAAAATAGCCATGCCAATGGTGATAGTTGCCTTTCTGATTATGGCTCTGGGCGAGAGCCAAGTCGCGCTAACATCCGCTATGGTCATACAGGGTTTCGGCATGGGTTTGGCGGGGCCAAGTTTTATGGCGGGCGCATCACTGGCGGTATCCCCGGAAGAACAAGGTGCAGTTGCTGGCATAGCGAGTTCATGCCCACCACTCGGTTTTACCATTGGACCACTGGTTGGAACTTTCCTGTATTCACTGGAGCCAACATCGCCGTACTGGTTCGCACTTTTTATCTATATTGGTTTATTCATTTTTACATTGACGGCCAAAATTGGAAGAAAAACAAAGGGGTAGCTAGGGTGCTGTTAACGAATGATCAACGCAAACCACTCGAACGATAACCGCTTATGGCGAGAAGTAGCGCTATGATACTGCCCACTAACACTACTGTCGGCAAGGAACTGTAGTCTGACGCCAACCCCATGACTAATACACCGAGAGACGGAGCACCGCGAAAGATCAAACCCCACAAGCTCATTACCCTGCCCCGATAATTTTCATCAACGGTTTGCTGAATTAGCGTCTGAGTGCAAATTCCAGTCATACTGATAGCCATGCTCATAAAGAATAACCAAACCATAGCCAGGTAGAAATCCGCCGTAAGCGCAAAACCAACACCAAACAAACCACAACCGAAAAAACCACCTAGGGTAATTAACGGCAAACGTTTCGGAGAGCCGAATTGGGCCAGCCATATTCCACCTATCAGCGCACCCACGCCCATTACTTGTGTCATCAGTGCAAGGCCGATAGCGCCACGCTGAAAAACAACATCAGCGAAGCCTGGTAGCAAATCCGCTACCGGCTTGCTCAATACAGCCACCGCGATAATAACCCAAATAAGTAGACGTATTGTCGCGTGGTCCAGCACATAACGAATGCCCTCAGCGATATCCTTGAGAATATGCACATCCGGATTGTGGTTGATTGCGTGAAGTCCACTAGGAATTGTAGCGATGACCAATGTCATTATCGCGAAGGTCAGCCCATTGATGAGAAAAGCCAGGCTGATATCGGCCCATGCAATCACCGCGCCTGCTATCATCGGCACGACAAACCGTGCTGTATTAAATATTACTGAGTTCAAGGCCACCGCAGCGGGCATACTGGGTTTGTCTACCAACATAGGCACCAATGCCAATCTGGCAGGCAATCCAATACTCGTAGTAATACCCAGCCCTGCCGACAAGGCAAACAACCATCCCATCCCAATCGCTTGCCAATACACCAATAAAAATAATATCACCGCTAGTACGGCCGAAAGGCTTTGGGTCAACAACAGAATGTTACGTCGATCGTATCGGTCTGCCCACACGCCGGCGAATGGGCCTATCACTAGTGAGGGAAACAAATCCGCGAAAGCAATCGCACCCAACCAAAGGCCACTGTGTGTCAACTCCCATGTAAGCCAACCTAACGCTACCCGCTGAATCCATACTCCAATCAGCGAAAGACCATTTCCGATAATAAAGCGACGAAATAACGGGTTTTTTAGTACCGGGAGAATCTCTGCCATGGGGGCGGAGGCTATCCAGACTCTGCTGTCGGCAGTGTAGGTACAATCAAACAAGTTGTCGTAGACCGTGCAACGAGCGCACCATCACCGCCAAATAATTCAGCTTCCAAAAAGCCAATCTTACGACCTTTACGAACGATGCGAGCTTCACACTCAAAATGTCCCGGCTTGCCTGGAGCCAGATAAGACACATTGAGGTCCAGTGTAAGCATACTATTACACCCATCACTGCTTAGAATAATCAACGGCCCAAATGTGTCATCAATCATAGCCGCTAATATACCACCCTGAATGACCCCGCTGGGGTTGCGAAAATTCGGCTGACTCTCATACCCTACACGAATCACACCTGCCTCCTTGTCCAGAGAAATCAAATGCCATCCCAACAATTGCATGGTGAATGGGTCGTGTTCCGAACCGGGAGGAAAGGATGCATGCTTTACTGCGTTTGTATCAGGCATTACGAGAGCCCACCATACGCCGGCATTAAGAGGCTAGCGGCACGTATATCACCGGCAGTTCCTGCCATCATTCGGTTCATAACATAGGCAAAACTCATTTTTGCGTCCATATCAATCACCGCAAGTGAGCCGCCCCAGCCACCCCAGTAACACACATTTTTATTCGGGCTTAAGGGTTGGTATTCACTATTAATTCCAAAGCCCATACCAAAGCGAATAGGTATGCCTAGCACTAAATCATCACCGTCTGTTTGAACCTCAAAAATCTTACGACAACCCTCCTCAGACATTAAACGCACCCCATCAACTTCACCACCGCAGGCAATCGCACTGTGGATACGTGCAACAGACCGGGCATTGCCATGACCATTCGCGGCCGGAATTTCCGCCTGACGCCAATCGTCCGTTCTAGAGGCCAACGCATCCAACACGGGGTTAGTCATCGTCTTTACCATGATGGAATTAGGATCAAGACCCAAATCGGCACTGGCTGCCGGTGGCGATAGTACGCCAATGCGAGGATAGCAAGAGGCCGGCGTTCCGATATGAAAATCAGCTCCCAACGGTTCAGCGATTTCTTCTCTAAAAAAGGTGCCTAATGTCTTACCGGTAATTCTGCGAACTACTTCATTTTGCAAATGGCCTTGGGTGATCGCGTGATAACCACTCTTTGTACCGGGTTCCCACCAAGGAGCCTGGGCCGCTAATAGGTTCACAATTTTGTCATGATCACAGAAATCGGCAAAAACAATGAGCTCTTCAACAGAAGAAAGCCCAGCGGAGTGACTCATAATATGGCGGACCTCAATATTCTCTTTGCCATTTTGTGCAAACTCCGGCCAATAGGTTGATATTTTCTCGTTAAAGCCCAACAACCCACGATCGGCCAACATTAGCATTACCGTGGCTGCCATTGTTTTTGTTGTAGACCATACGTTAACAATTGTGTCTTCTTTCCACTTCTCACTACCCACGTCAACCAAGTTGCCTGCCCACAAATCAACAACACTTTCACCATCTACTGTAATCGCTACACTAGCGCCGGCCTCAAGACCATCTTCAAAGTTTTTAGCAAACGCATCCTTCACACTGGCGAACTTTTCATCGCAGCGACCCTGTATTTCTACTGACATCGACGCTATCTCCTGGTCCAGGTGGAAAAATGTTTTTCACGCAAAGAAAGACGACAGCAATCAAGTCGCTAAGCTTCCACATAATTCGAAGCTCAGCCTTACTTGGTTGCTGCCAATTGTGGGTAAAGTTACTGCTGTCTACTCTACAGCGTCTGCTCGGCTAGTCGAAGATGATAACGCCGCGGGCATTCGCTCCCGATGTCAGATCAGCAAAGGCCTGTGGTGCCTCATCAATACTATAGGTTTTGGTGATCATGCCATCCAAATCCAGATCCCCGTTTTTGTAATAATCCAACAATTTAGGAAAATCGGTGGAAGGGTTACAGTTACCATACATCGTACCCTGTATGCGCTTGCCAGAAAGAGGCAACATGAACGGGCTCAGCACGAACTGTTCATCCATTTTACCGACACCAATTATCGTGCACACACCACCTGGGCGGGTTGTGGCTTCAGCTAGCTGCATTAGCGCCGTATTCCCAACAGCTTCAAAGCAATAATCTGCGCCGCGCCCGTCAGTCAGTTCCAGGATAAACTCATTGGCGTCTTCCAGTAGGCAACCGTGAGTGGCGCCGAAGGTTTTGGCCATGTCCAACTTGGCCGGCAACGTATCAACCGCCACCACATTTTTAGCGCCGGCAATGCAAGCGCCCTGGATGGTGGATAAGCCAATGCCACCACAGCCGAAAACCACGACGGTAGAACCTGCCTTCACCTTTGCAGCGTTGAGGGCAGCCCCTACACCTGTCATCACACCACAACCAATCAGCGCTGCAGAACTCAGCGGGACATCGTCGTTAATTTTCACGCAGCTGATAGCGGGTGCAATACACTCTTCGGCCATACAACCTAGTTGGGTCATGACCATGATATCTTCATCACCTCGATGAACACGGGTGGTGCCATCCAGCATGCCGCCGGCAGCATTATTCTTTGATGCACAGAGGTAAGCCTGATCGTTCTTGCAGTAAAAACACTCTCCACACTCGGGAATGAAAGACAGCACCACGTGATCGCCCAAGGCGAATTTATCAACACCTTCCCCAAGCTCAGTAATAATTCCCGCACCCTCATGACCGATAACGGCGGGGAGCGGCATGGGAATTGTACCCGAAATAACTGACCAATCTGATCGACATACACCCGTTGCCACCATTTTTACTCGCACTTCACCGGCCTTCGGCGAGTCCAATTCAACTTCTTGGACCGAAAATTCATTCAATGCATCAACGACTACTGCTTTCATATCACTGTCTCCTCTTTAATTAAATTGTCATTATATGGCGCGATTTATCGTAATTCCAACGGTTAATCTACTACGAAAAGTAGGGACTCGGCAAGAACCTTAACCCACATGGCACCCATTGTTTTGTCTTGGCTGCGCCCGAAATAACATGAGGGCAGTTATACACAATGAATCAATTTTCAGTATTTTATTAAATCACTAGGTGTAATTGCGAGTAAATGTGTCCTCGCCCATTTTTTCTATTTGTTGTTGAATCATCCAATCCATTGTTGTTAGTAGTGATTGGTATTTTTTGGGATTTTCTTCCAACGTTGATAGCACAGTAACAATA